>JAJXYI010000671.1 GCA_021780625.1 bacterium
ACTGGGCGGCCTCGGTTTCGTTAGCGGCGCGGGCCGGGTAGAGCAGGCTGCCTATCAGGCCTCCGACCAGGAGCACGACGTGGCCCACGACGCCGATCATCACGCCGGCCCAGGGGAAGTTGAGGGCCCCAAGGTTGACCACGGGAGACGCGCCCTTGGTGAGAGTCGCATAGGTCGTGAACAGCAGGCAGGCGACGATCCCGATCCAGGCTCCCTTCCGGCTCGCGCGCGGGCTCAGGAAGGCGAGCAGGAAGAGCCCGGCGAGGCCGCCGGCGACGATCGAGGAGACCGTGAAGTAGAAGGACAGCACGCGTGCGGACTTCCAGGCGATGATCACGGCGACCACCACCGCGAGCGTGCCGGCGATCGCGATCAGGGTCTTGCCCATTGTCAGTCGCTGGCGGTCGGTCGCGAAAGGGCGGAGGCGGCGGTAGTAGTCCTCGACGCCGACCAGGGCCAGGCAGTTTAGGTCCGAGGACAGCATCGACATCGATGCCGAAAGCAGGGCTGCCATGAAGAGGCCCGCGAGACCGTCGGGGATCTTCGTGCTGAGGAAGTAGGGGAAGACCTTGTCCGCCTTGTCGATGAACGCGGGGAAGATGGTGCCGGACTGCTTGTAGTAGGCCCAGACGAGCGTGCCGATGAGCATGAACAGCGCCCAGGCCGGGATGCACAGGATCGCGCCCAGGGCGACGCCCTTGAGCGCGTCGCGGTCGGTCTTCGCAACCAGGTAACGCTGCACGAGCGTCTGGTCCGACGTGTATTTCTGGAGGTACCAGAAAAAGCCGTACAGCGAGAGGACCCACAGGTTGCGCTTGCTTGCGAGGTCGAAGTGCGTGGAGCCCAGCGAGAATTTGTGCGCCTGCGCCGCCAGGTGGAACGCGTGCCCGATGCCTCCGGGCATGTGGACCCACAGCCAGCCCAGGCAGACGACCACGCCGAACACCTTCACGAAACCCTGGATCACGTCGGTCCAGATCACGGCCTCCATGCCGCCGATGACCGTGTAGTAGATCGTCACCGCCCCGGTGACGAGCATCACCAGGTAGATGTTCCAGCCCGTCATGCCCGTGATCGTCAGGGCGAGCGTGTAGTACACGAAGCCCATCTTGGAGAAGTGCCCCATGGTGAACGCGAAGGCGCTGTAGGCGCGCACGCCGTAGCCGAACCGGCGCTCGAAGTACTCGTACACGCTCATGCCCACCGCGTGCCGGAAGAACGGAATGATCACCAGGCCGACGACGGCGAGCGCGCCCACGACCATGAAGCCGGGCACGATCTCGCTCCAATCCCCTGCGTAGGCAGATCCAGGATACGCGATGAAGGTGATGCTGGTGATCAGCGTCGCGTAGATCGACACCCCCATCGCCCAGTGCGGGATCGAGCGCTTGGCGATGAAGTAGGCCTCGGTCGAGGTCTGGCCGCGGGCAAACCAGCGGCCGACGCCGAGCATTGCGATCAGGTAGGTGACGACGACGGTGAGATCGAGCCAGCGAAGCGAATGCATGGGGCGTGCGGGGTGGGGCGGCGCGCGCGGCCGCGGGTCAGGGAGCGGGAGCGGGGACGGGGACGATGGAGACGTCGTCGATCAGGAAGGCCGAGGCGGCGACCTTGTCGTCGGCGCCGGGGAGGTCGGGCCCTCCGACCGCGCAGAGGCGGCGGCGGCCCGTGCGGAACGACAGGCGGTCGACCGTGGGTGCGGCTTCGACGGGGCCGATCGCCTTGGGAATGGCGAGGTGTCCGTCGATCAGCAGGTGGCCGCGGTCGATGCGTGGGTTGGCGGAGAGGTCGTAGCTGAAGGAAATCCAGCGACCGACCGGATACGGGCCGTTATCTGTCCACACGCCCTCGGGGCGGGTCCAGAGATGTCCATCCTTGCCGAACGCGATCAGGAGCGGACGGTTGTCGTGGTCGTCGGAAAGTTCGATCTCAAGGCGTCCCGACGCCTGCTTGGCGAGCACGCGAAACGCGAGGTGGAGTCCGTGGGTGCGCGGAAACACGCGGATGGCGCGGGCGTAGTCGTAGGGATCGCGGTCCTTGAGTTCGAGCGCGTGATTCACGGTGCCTGTTGCGCCGGGAGTCTCGACCACGCGGACCGGGGCCCAGAGCGGGCTGTAAACGTTCCAGCCTGAGGGAAGCGAACCGACGGGATCCTGCTCGAAAGTGTCGTGGACGGGCCCGTTGACGACGCCCGTGATCGGCACGGGGACGCGTGCGACCCAGATGTCCTCCTTGTTCATGCTGAAGGCGATCCAGGTGGCGTGGGCGGAGCCGGGCGGCACGCCGTTGCCCTCCGCGATGACGCGGACGTACTGCGGACCGAGGTTCTTGAAGGCACCCTCGAACCGCCGCGGCGGCGTCTCACCCACAACAGTGAGGAGGTTGGAAAAATGAATGCAGTCTGCGCCCGTCATCACCGCCAGCGGGTAGCGCAGGCGGTTGGTCGGGTTGAGGAACACCGCGTAGCGTCCGTCGCCGGTGCGCTCGACGCCGTATTTGGATGCGTTGGACGGAAGGTTGACGCCGAACTGCTTCACGGCCCAGGTCCGGCCGTTGTCGCGCGTCACGGACACGAGGGCGTCCTTGAACATGCCGAGCATCGAGCCGTCGGGCCGGCGGGCGTAGGAGAGGGCCTTGCCGCGCACGCGGTAGAACCCGCTGTCGTCCAGCTGGTCCTCCTCCCACCACTGGGCGGTCTTGAGCTTGTCGGCGAGCAGGGCCCGGCAGGCCGCGACGAAACCGGCGTCGGGCGAGTCGGTGAAGAATGGATACGGAGGCCGGAAGCCCGGGAAGGGCTGCTTCGCGTTGAACCGGATGAAGTAAATGGGTCCGAGGGTGCCGTCCTCGTGGATCTCGCGGACCGCACGTCCGATGCCCGTGCCGTCATTGGGCTTCGGGGCCTTCCCGTAGAAGGCGAGCACGAGCAGGCGGCCGTCCGGCGCCGTGTAGAAACCCATGCGCTGGTGAGTGAGCGACATCGTGCCGTTGGGCAGCGCGAAGGGCGGGAAGATCACCCGTGGCGCCGCCCAGTGCACGCCGTCGACCGAAGTCGTGAGCGAGGTGCGGCCTTCGCCCTGTTCCTCGCCGACCGGGCAGCTCAGGAACTCGAGGTAGAATTTCCCCTTCCACCACGCGAGCATTGGCTGGTGGAGGTAGGTGTCGCTCAGGCCGCCGTTCAGCTTCGGGTGCGTGCGGTTGGACCGAATCACCTGGATGGCGTGGACGCCCACGGCAAGCGGCAGTCCGCCGTCGGAGGTCGAGGATACGGGGACCGGGTCGGTGTAGACGAAGAAGGGGGAGTCGGGCGCGGACGCCGCGCGGAGTGCCGCCGCGGTGGAGCAGAGCAGGGCGGCGATGGAGAGTCCGCGACGGAGGCGACGGGGCTGGAGCATTGGAGCGGGGTCAGTTTGCGGGTTGTCGGGCCATGGTTGCCGCGAGCCGGATGGCCTCGATGAGGCTGCGTGGATCGCCCCGCCCCGTGCCGGCGTTCCTGAAGTCGGTCCCGTGTTCGACGGAAGTGCGTACGATCGGAAGGCCGAGCGTGACGTTCACGCCTCGCCAGATGCCGAGCATCTTCGCGGCCACGTGGCCCTGGTCGTGGTACATCGCCACGGCAGCGTCGAACTCGCCTTCGTGGGTGCGGAAGAAAACGGTGTCGCCGGCGAAGGGCCCGCGGGCGTCGATGCCCATGCCGCGCGCGGTCTCGATTGCCGGGGCGATGTGGAGAGCCTCCTCGTCGCCGAACAATCCGCCCTCGCCCGCGTGGGGATTGAGTCCCGCGACTGCGATTTTCGGCGCGGCGATGCCGAGGCGGCGCACGGCGTCGTGGGTGAGCTGGAGCACTTTCACGATTCGTTCGGCGCGGACGCGCTCGATCGCTTGGCGCAGGGAGACGTGGGTGGAGACGTGGCTGACGCGCAGCCCGCCGGCGGCGAGCATCATCGTGGCCCCGGGCGCGCCGCAGAGATGGGCCAGCAACCCGGTGTGACCGTCGAAATGGTGGCCCGCGGCGTTCAGCGCGGCCTTGTTGATTGCGGAGGTGACAATTGCGCCGGCCTTGTGTGCGAGCGCGAGTTCGGTGGCGGCGCGGATGGATTCGAAGGCGGCCTGGCCGCACAGTGGATCCTCGCGGCCGAGTTGGAGCCGGTCGGCGTCGACGTTCGCCAGGTCGAGCACGTCGACAGTGCCGGCATCGAACCGTGCATCCTCGAAGCGGCCGACGGGGTGCAGCGCGAGCTGTGTTCCGGTGAACGACTGCGCGCGGTCGAGCGTTGTGGCGTCGCCGACGACGATCAGTCGGCCCAGTGCGCGGACCTCGGGCTGTGCAAGCGCCTTGGTGAGCAGCTCGGGGCCGGTGCCGGCGGGGTCGCCGAGCGTGAGGGCGATGACGGGCAGGTCCGGCACGTCAGGCTGCGTTCGCGGCCTGCAGCTCGCGGATCAGGGACGCGGGCCACGAGTAGCTGCCGGGTTTTAGGGTGACGACGAATTCCGGTGCGGCGGTCGGCCGCAGGGTGGCCACGCCGGGGCCCCAGATATGGACGACCTCGAGTTCGTGCCAGTCCAGAGCGGTGAAGATGCTCGAGGCTGTGGCGCCGCCCGCGATGATGAGGTGGTGAAAGGCCTTTGCGGACTGGAGGCGCCGGGCGGTGAGGGCGAGCAGGCGCCGGAGTGCCGTCGGGGCCTTGGGATCGCGGGAGAGCGTGCGCGACATGACCACGGAAGCGAAACCGTCGCGGGTGAGCGACTCCTGAAGGTCCGCCGCGAGGGCCTGGGGCGTCGGGCGGTGTCGTGGATTAATGGAGACGAAGTCGCCGGGAAGCGGGGTGATCGGATCGGGCGCCGCGGAGCTGCCGCTCAGCAGAAGCGTGCCGCCGGCCGGCATGGCTGCGGGTGCGGTCCGGGCCCGATAGGAGCGTCGGCTCTGCAGCCACGCCCGGAAAAAATCGGCGCCGCCGGCGGGGAGCGTGTGGCGGTCGACCTGCCCCGCCCAGAACGTCACGTCGGCCGGCGTATCCGCTTCGCCGATAATGACGCCTGCGGCGGGCAGCCGGCTGGCGGTGGGGCGCGAGGCGACGGAGTCGTCGTCGTCGGCCCCGAGCAGCGTGTGTACGTCGGACGTCTTGCGCGGATGGAAGGGGTCCCGGGCAAACGCCGTGCGGTGGAGGGGCTGGCCGCCCACGAAATAGCGTCCGTCGCGGATCACGCGTCCGAGCGAAGGATTGCAGGGCAGGAGAATGGACCTGCGGCTACCGAGGGCCTCGGCGCAGGCCCTGACCTCGGCGAGGACGGGGCCCCGGAGCACGGAGTCGACCTTTTTGAAGAATCCGCCGTTCGGTCGGGCGGCGAGCGCGGTCGCGAGGGCTTTGACCCGGGCGGCGGCCCGCGCAGGGGTGGAGAGGCGCGTGTCGGTGTCGCAGATGATCACGTCGGCCCCGGCGCTGTCGCCGGGGAGCCCGGTGTGCACGACCGAACGCAGGCCCGCCTGGTGGGCGATTCCCGCGATTTCGGCGGCCCCGGTAAGGTCATCCGCGAGGATGATGAGGGGGTGTTGACGCATGGATGGGTCAGGATAACGCAGAAAGTTCACGACAGACAAGGGACTGTTCCTCGGGGGGCAGCGCGCTGAGCGGAGGCATCATGGAGGCGCCGCACAGGTGGTGTCCGGCCAGGGCCGCCTTCAGCGCGGCGAGCGACTGGCCCAGGCTGCGCTTGCGCTGGATGACTGCGCCGATCGCGTCGAAGCGCTGTTGCAGGGATTCCGCGCGGGCCCAGTCGCCGGCGAGTGCGGCGTCGTAGAGTTCGCGCCACGGTGCGGGGTAGAGGTTGCCTGAGCTGGGGACGAGGCCGACGAAGCCCAGCTTGAGCGCCGACACCGAGTGGGCGGCGACTCCCATGAACAGGGCGAAATCGTCGCGGCCTCCCAGAATCGACGCCACCTGCTCGGCGCGCCCGGACGTGCCCTCGGAGTCCTTCAGGCCGACGATATTGCCCATGCGGCTGAGGCGGTCGATTGTCTCCACCGGAATCGACATGCCCGTGGTCTGCGGCATGTTGTAGAGCAGGACCGGGCCGGGAATCCTGGCCGCGAGGAGGGTGAAGTACGCGGCCATCTCCGCGGGCTCGAGCTTGAAGTAGTTCGGCAGCATGGCCACCACGGCGTCGACGCCCACGCGAAGATGATCGCGGGCCGAGTCCACGGCATCCGCGAGGCAATTGTGCGCGATGCACGCGAAGACCGGCGTGCGTCCGCCTGAGACGCGCACCGCGATCTCGACGAGGCGGCGGCGCATGGGACCCGAAAGCGAGGCCACCTCGCCGGTCGTGCCGAGCACGAGCATGCCACAGCCATTGGAGGCCAGGTGATCCACCAGGCGCTCGGCGGAGGTTTCGTCGAGCGCACCGGATTCGGTGACGGGCGTGACGAGCGGAACGGTAACGCCCCGGAGGCGGGAAACGGGAGTCATGGTCAGAAGGCGGCTGAGTAGATGCGGAGCGCGTCCTCGCGGGTGACGGGGCGCGGATTGTTCTTGAGGAGCCGGGTGACGCCGAGCGCGGCGTCGGCGAGTCCCGGGAGGGCATCGCGGGGAATGCCGCAGGAACCGAGACCGCGGGGGGCGTCGCAGGCCCGGAGCAGGGCATCGAGGCGGTCGGCACATTCGGAGGCCGCCTCCTCCACCGAAGCGCGGGCGTCGGCTCCCAGGGCCACGGAGAGCGCGGCATGGCGGCCGGGCATGGCGGGCGCGTTGAAGCGCACGACGTGCGAGAGCAGCAGGGCGATGGAGGTGCCGTGCGAGAGGTGGTGCTCACCGCCGAGCGGATAGGCGAGAGCGTGCACGGCCGCCGTATTCACAGGGCCGAGACCGAGTCCGCCGTAGAGGCTGCCCAGGGCAACCGCACTGCGGGCGGCGACGTCGGAGCCGTTCGATACCGCGCGCGGCAGGTCGGCGGCGATCAGGCGCACGCCCTCGAGCGCATTCGCGTCCGTGGCGGCATGGGCGGAGAGATTCGCATAGACCTCGAGGCAGTGCGTCAGCGCGTCGATTCCCGTCGTCGCCGTGAGGGCCGGGGGGAGCGTGAGCGTGAGGACTGGGTCCACCACCGCCGCGTCGGGCACCAGCGCGGAGCTGATCACGGCCTTCTTGGTGCTGGACGCTTCGTCGAGCAGGATCGAGTTGGGGGAGACTTCACTGCCGGTGCCGGCCGTGGTCGGCACCGCGATCAGGGCCGTGCGACGCGCCGGCACCAGGTTCAGTCCAAAATAGTCGGAGATCGGACCGGGCTTGTCGTGAAGCGCGGCGGCGACCTTCGCCGTATCGAGCACGCTGCCGCCTCCCGCCGCGACGACGATGTCCGGCGCAAATGCGCGCACGCGGTCGCGCAGCGCCTCGGCGGCGGCGAGCGTGGGTTCGGCAGGCTCGCCGTCGGCCCAGCAGATCTCCACGCCCAGCGACGCGAGCGAGGCGGCCATTGCCGCAGCGTGATGGCGCACGGAAGG
>JAJXYI010000518.1 GCA_021780625.1 bacterium
CCTGCTGACATCCGGCTTCCGGTCCTGGGACCGCACCACTCTCCCCAATGAAAACACTCCGCATAGGCATGGTCGGCATGGGATTCATCGCCGACTGGCACCACCGGGGCTTCACCGCCCTGCCCAACGTCGAGTTCGCCGGTCTCTGTCAGGATTTCCACGGCAGCGCCGAGTCGATCGCCGCGAAACGCGACGCGCTCGCAGTCAAGGCCCGCGAGCTCGGAATCCGTGCGTATGCCTCGTTCGACGAAATGTTCGACGATCCGACACTCGACGCGCTGATCATCGGGAGCATCAATCCCTACCATTTTGACCAGATCCGCCGGGGGCTGGCCGCAGGCAAACACCTGCTCGTGGAGAAGCCGGTCGTGACGGAGCTCGCCCATGTGTCGGAGATCGAACGCCTGGCCCGTGCGGCGGGGCGGGTCGTGTTTCCGGCGCACAACTTCGTCTATCGCGGTGCCGTGCGCCAGGCGAAGTCTCTGCTGGCGGAGGGCCGCCTGGGACGCCTGGTGGCGTCGTCGTTCGTCGTCACCCATACGATCAGCCCCGCGCACGCGTCGGGCTGGCGTTCGCGGCGGGCGCTGGGCACCGGAGGCACGCTCATCGACAGCGGGCACCACCTCGTCTACCAAAGCCTTTACCTTCTCGGCATGCCCACCGCGCTAAGTGCCTTCACGGCAAAACAGGTGCTCACCTCGATGGACTGCGAGGACACCGCGCAGGTGAGCCTTCAGTATTCCGACGGCTCGGTCGCGACGATCCTCCAGTCCTGGGCCTCCGCCCACGGCGACGGCATCAACGGCATCCGAATCTTCGGCGACCAGGGCAACCTGGTGATCACGGACGCGCTCTACCTGAACGGTGAAAAGCTGAATCCAGAGGTCGACTACGCGGCCTCGTTTCGCAACCAGGCCGGGGCGTTCGTCGAGGCGGTTCGCGGCGGCGCCGGGCCGATATCGACGCTGGCGGATGTCCGCGACACCCTGCGGATCACGTTTTCCGCGTACGAGAGCGCGGAACGGCGCATCGTGATCCCCTTCTGAGCCCGACCCCGTGGCCGCGCCCACCCATCCCGAAGCCCGCTCCGACGCGCCGCCGCGGCGCGCGCGGCGGTTGCTGTCGGCGGGGGTCAGCTCCGGCTCGTATTTTTTCATCGATCTCACCCCGCGGACGACTCCCGGCGTGCGGATCGCATTCGGGGGCCGCGAGCACTGCGGCGGGGACTACCGCGTGCGCCGCCAATCGTATCCGTTCGCGTCGCTCGAATACGTGGCGGAGGGACGCGGCGAGGCGGCATTTGGCCGGGGCCCCGCCCTGCCGCTCGGCCCCGGGACCCTGTTCGCCTACGGGCCTGGCGTCCCGCATCGCATCGAGGCGGCGCCCGGGCCGACGATGGTGAAGTACTTCCTATGCCTGAGCGGCCGCGGCGCCGTCGAACGGCTTCGGGCTTGCACGCCCGCCTTCGGTGGCACCCTCCAGGTCGAAAACCCTGCCGAGATCCGCGATCTCTTCGACCTGATCCTCCGCGAGGGCCATGACCACAGCTCCGATGCGCGGCAGGCCTGCAGGCTCCTCGTCGATTTTCTCCTCCTCAAGGTCGGGCAGGCCGGACGTGAGAACCGCAGCCGGATCAACCGCTCGCGCGAAACCTTTCTCCGATGCAAGGCGTGGATCGATGAGAAAGGCGCCTCCGCGACCGCGCTGACCGACCTGCTGGCGGCGCTGCGAATCGACCGCTCCACCCTCACCCGGCTGTTCCGCCGCTATCAGGGCACGAGCCCGTACCGATACCTCACACGCCGCAAGATGGACGGCGCCGCGCTCGATTTCATCCGTTCAGGCGATCTTGTGAAGGAAGTCGCAGCCCGCGCCGGGTATCCAGATCCCTATCACTTCTCGCGCGTGTTCAAGGGCGTGCATGGAGTCTCGCCTGCCCGGTTCCGGGCGTTGTACGCCGACGACCACCGGACGTGACCGCGCGCACGGTCAAATGACTGAATCCAGAGGCCGTTTTCCACCGCCTCGAATTGCGGATACGCTTCTCCCCTGCCACTCCTCGCGCAACCGAAACCACCGAACCGAAATCATGCCCTTATCCGCGTTCCGCCTTTCCTTCGGACTGCTGTCCGTCCTGGCCCTCGGCGCCATGCTGCAGGCGGCCACTCCTGTGAATCCCATCCGACTCGACACCATCGGCTACCTGCCCGAGTCCCGCAAGGAGGCCTCGGTCGACGCGACCTGCCGCAGCTTCCGTATCATCGATTCCAACACGGGATCGGAGGTCTATTCCGGAACCGCAACCCGGCGCGTGACCGACGCCGACACCCATGAGACGCTCACGATCGTGGATTTCTCGGCGCTGACACGTCCCGGGCAGTACCGCCTCGAGATTCCGGGAGTCGGCCGCTCGGCGCCATTCCTCATCGGCGACGACGTCTACCGGGCGCCGTATTACCTCGTCACGAGGGCCATGTACCTCTGGCGCTGCGGCACCGAGGTGAGCGAGACGTACGAGGGCGTCACCTTTCATCAGAGCGCCTGCCATCTGAACGACGCCTGGACGGACTACATCAACGGTCGGCACGAGCGGATCGATGCGACCGGCGGATGGCACGATGCCGGCGACTACAACAAGTACGTTGTGAACGCGGGCATCAGTGTCGGCAGCATGCTTCGGGCATGGGAAGACTTCGGACCACGCATCGCGGAGGTGCAGATGAACCTTCCCGAGTCGGGCGGCCCGATTCCCGACCTCCTTGCCGAGGTGAAATGGGAGACGGACTGGCTGCTCAAGATGCAGGCCCCTGACGGCTCGGTGTATCACAAGATTTCGGCGCTCCATTTCTGCCCGTTCATCATGCCGGCCCAGGAGACCGGCCCCCGCTATTTCGTGCCGTGGAGCAGCGAGGCCACGGCCGACTTCGTGGCCGTCATGGCGCAGATGTCGCGCGACATCCGGCCCTACGATGCCGCCTATGCCGACCGTTGCCTGGCCGCCGCGCGAAAGAGCTACACCTTCCTCCTGGCCCACCCCGCCGAACATCATTCGGAGCAATCCCAGTTTCACACCGGTGCCTACGACACGGGTGATGCGGACGAGCGCCTGTGGGCTGCGGCCGAACTCTGGGATACGACCGGCGACGCGGCGGTGCTGCGCGACCTCGAAACGCGGATACGGACGGCGAAAGCCGTCGTCGAGCCGCGCTGGGACTGGGGCGACGTGCAGAATCTGGGTTCCTTCACCTATGTCCTGTCGACGCGCCCCGGCCGGGATCCCTCGCTTGTGGCCGAAGTGCGCCGCCACATCGTGGCGGCGGCCGACCAGATCGTGGCAACCGCGCGAGCCGACGGCTACAACCGCCCGCTCGGTTCCATCTACTACTGGGGCGGCAACGGCTGCGTCGCACGACAGACCATGAACCTGGAGATCGCGTATCGACTCACCGGGGACAAGGACTATCGCGCGACAATGCTGGACGCCCTGCATTACCTCTTTGGGCGCAACGTCAACGGACGCTCATATGTCACGGGCCTCGGGTTCGAGCCGCCGATGCACCCGCACGACCGGCGCTCGGCCTCGGATGGCATCGTTCCGCCCTGGCCCGGGTACCTCGTTGGCGGCCCCAATCCAGGTCCGGCCGACTGGCACGACGACGAACGCGACTACCGCACCAACGAGATCGCGATCAACTGGAACACGGCTCTGATCTACGCCCTCGCCGCCCAGTTGCCGCGCTGAACTTGCCGGTGACAGCCGAAGCCCGGCGCGACGCGAGCAGGTCGACCGCGCCTGGGTGCATCGACTCACCTCGTTCGACAGGGTACCGCGCCAGCACCGTCCGCCCCCGGTCTGCGCCCGCCCGCCCCGCCGCATGCACGCGCTCCTGCGCCCGCCCGCGCCGCGCGTGAACGGCGATCGTAAACTAACTGCGAAGATGCAACCCATTGAGGCACATGGGAGCTGCTCACATGCGGAAACGCGGCCAAGAAATGGGTTTACAACCAAATCCCCGGTCACTTACAAGGAACGGACAATGCCAGATGCGGTTCACACCAGTTCGCCTTCCAGCGATACCCAGAAGTTCGCCCAAAAGCCCTTCACTCCCGAAGACGAAGCCGCCCTGCGAGAGTCCCTCCGTCGCTGCGCACCGTCCGCTTTCGAGGCGGCCGTGCAATTCCGTCGCACCGGAAACCCGGAACATGTGCCCGCCGTGGTCATCGGCGTGATCGAACGATTCGTCGAGCCGGACCTTCGCCCGAAACTCAAGGATGCGGATGACGATCTGCGCCTGATCGAAGATCTCGGCATCGACTCACTCACGATGATGGAAATCGTGATCCTGGTTGAGGATGTGCTGCAGATGTCGATCAACAACGACGAGCTCCGAAACCTGCGCACCGTGGGCGACGTGAAGACTTTCATCGACTGCAAGATCCGCGGACTCCCGGTGCCCAAGCCGACGCGATTCATTCCGATCGAGGTGATTGCCGCGGTGATGCCGATGCAGCACCCCTTCCTGTTCATCAACGAAGCATCGGTGAGTTCGACGGCGGCCAACGGTCGCTACCGGATAACGGGGCAGGAATTTTTCCTCCAGGGGCATTTCAAGGACAACCCGGTGATGCCTGCCTCGATCATGCTCGAGGCCCTCGGCCAGCTCGCCGTGCTCTATCTCCTCGAAGGATTTCCGACCGAGCAGGGCAAGGTGATCAATCCGGCCACAATCTATTTCACCGGCTGCGAAGGCGTTCGCGCGCACCGTGTGTGCAAGCCGGGCGACCTGCTCTCGCTTTCCATCAAGCCCAAACGCAGCAAGATGCCGCTCGCCACATTTGAGGGCAGCATTCGCGTCGGTCAGGAGAAGGCCGTGATGGTCGAGGAGATCACCCTGACCTTTGCCACCATGGATGCGCCCCAGCCAGCGGCACCCGCAGCGGTTCCCACTGACGCCGCGCAAACCGAAGCCGCAGCGGCGCCGGCGGCAAGTTCCCAGGCCTGAGCCCGATACGCGGCGGCCGGAACCCCTCGGCCCCGCGCGGGTCTTCGCGGGGCGCACCAAAATCAGCCCAGCCTTGCCGTCCGGGGGCGCGACCCTTCAGGCTGTCTCATCACGCCATGCCCAGAGTCTTCATCACAGGCCTAGGGTTCATCACCAGCATCGGAAACGATGCGGCGGCCGTCTCCAACAGCCTCCGCTCGCTCCGTCACGGTGTGACCCTCTTCGAGCCCTTCCAAAAGGACGATGTCCCCGTCAAGGTCGCCGCTCCCGTGCGCGACTTTCGGCTGGATGAGACCGACCCGGAAGACTGGTCTTATCCTGCGCGTTACACGATACGCCGGGAGATCATCCGGAGCATGGCGCCCAACGGCGTGTACGCTTGGTGCGCAGCCCAGCAAGCGATCGAGGATGCCGGTCTGAGCGAGGCAGATGTGTCAAATGCCGACACCGGCCTGTATGCCGCCTCTGGTGGTTCCCCCCACATGCTCGGGCACCTACTGCAGCGCATGAACACCATGGGGGTGATGCGCTGTTCGCCACTCGGCATCGTCGCATCGATCTCCGGCACGCTCAATTTCAACCTCGTCGCCCACCTGCGCATCAAGGGGGCCTCGTGCGGCTTTTCGTCCGCATGCGCCTCGTCGTCCCACGCAATGGGTTATGCCTTCGACGACATCGCGCTTGGACGACAGAAACGCATGTTCGTGGTCGGAGCGGAAGACTGCAATCGCGAGAGCATCCTGCCCTTCGCCGGAATGCGGGCACTTTCGCTGCAGAAGGATCCGAACCTCGCTTCGCGTCCCTTCGATGCCGCGCGGGACGGCTTTGTCGGCACGGGCGGAGCGACAGTGATCGTGCTCGAGAGCGAGGACGAAGTGGCGCGGCGCGGCGCGAAAGTCTATTGCGAGCTCGTGGGCTGGGGCCAGGCCTCGGACGGACACAACGTCGCAATCTCCCATCCGGAGGGCGAGGGCCTGGCGAGTGCGATAAACCGCGCCCTGAGCGCCACCAAGGTCGATCCGGCGGAAGTTGCCTACATCAACGCCCACGCGACCTCCACGCCGATCGGCGACCTCTCGGAGGCCAAGGCGATCCAGACGGTGTTCGGCCGTGCAGGCGCCTCGCCTGCGGTGAGCAGCACCAAGGCGCTCACCGGACACGGGCTCTCGCTTGCGGGCGCCATGGAAACCGGCTTTTGCGCGCTGGCGATCAAGGAGGGCTTCACTCCCGGCTCGGCGAACATCACGGCGATCGATCCCGCCTGTGAGGGTGTGAACATTCTCCGCGCGACGCTGCCCACGGGCCCCTCGGTGGCCCTCAACAACAGCAGCGGCTTTGGCGGGGCGAACGTGTGCCTCGTTCTCCGCAAGGCCTGAGGCCCGCGGAACCCGTCGCATGAGCCAGCCCACCCTCCCTGCGCAGGTCCGCACCGCTTTTGTGAGCGGAGCGAGCGGCGGCCTCGGGCAGGCCTTTACCACCGTGCTGCTCGGACGCGGAGTCGCCGTTTGGGGAACTGCACGGGATGCCACCCGGCTGGGGTCGCTCTCCGGAAGGCCGGGCTTTCATCCGCTTTCGATGGACCTGGCGTCGCCCGACGCCGCCGCCGAAGCATTTACCAAGGCCGACGCCGAGGCGGGTGGGTTCGACGTGGTGATACAGAATGCGGGATATGGCCTGTTCGCCCGTTTCGCCGACCTGGACGAGGCGCTTTGGGAGGAACAGATCCGCTCGATGCTTCTCACGACCGCCCGGCTCAGCCGGTTGGCGCTGCGCGGATTCCGGTCGCGTGGGCGAGGCTGCCTCGTGCACGTCTCGTCGCTCGCGGTGGAGTTTCCCCTGCCGTTTCAGAGCGGATACAACGTCGCGAAGGCGGGGCTGTCCGCGCTCAGCGAAAGCCTGATGGTGGAGACTCGCGGCAGCGGGATCGTGGTCATCGACTTTCGTCCCGGGGACTACAACACGGGCTTCAACCTCGCGATGCGGGGGCGCCTGGAGCCGGCAGGCGACGACGAGTTGACGCGCGCATGGCGACGGATCGACGACCTGCTCGCGGCGGCCCCCACGCCGGATCGCGCCGCCCGCGACCTCCTGCGGGCGATCGGCCGCGGCCGGAGCGGCGTCGTGCGCTCGGGATCGTTTTTCCAGGCGCGTCTGGCTCCAATGCTCGCCGCAATCGCGCCCGCCTCCTGGCTTCGCGCCAGCCAGGCCCGTTATTTCGACCTTCGCTGAACCTCGCATGTCCACCGTCCGAATCCTCGTCCTCACTTCCAGCACCGGCGGCGGCCACGATGCGCGCGCCCAGGCCTTTGCCGAGTGGTGTTTCGAGCTCTACCGGCACCAGGTGGACGTCCGCATCGAGCAGATGCTCGAGGATTCCTCGGCGATCAACCGCGTCGGCGTCGACTTCTACAACTGGATACAGAAGAAGGCGCCGTATCTGCATACTCCCTACTACACGCTAGT
>JAJXYI010000052.1 GCA_021780625.1 bacterium
CGATCTTGATCGCCGAGCCTTCACCGGCCGCCTTGAAGGCCTCGAATGCCGGGTTGTCCGAAAACACCGTGCACGAAAATGTCCCGCCTCGGTCTCCAAGCTCGACGCTCAGGAAAGGGTTCCCGTTGCTGGCGGTCTTGGTCGTGATCCGCTTGATGATCAGGACGGCCGAGAACGGCTTTCCTGGCGAGGATTCGAGACCTTTCAATTCGCGGACGTTGAGGCGGGCGGGGGTGTCGGGCATGGGGCGAAGGGAAAAGGGTCAGGCGTAGGACTTCACCAGTTTGGTGAACGAGCGAAAAGCCGGGTGAGCCGCGTCGCCCATCATCGAGTAGAACACCGTCTCGCTGGGCAGCACGTTCACGCCGGCCCGTTGGAGCGCATCGATGGCGACCGCCGCATCATCCGCCCTGCGCGCACCGAGGCAATCGCTCAGCAGCGTCACCGGAATATCCGAACGCAGTGCATCGATGGCCGTCTGGTAAATGCAGACCGGCGTCTCGAGTCCGCAGATCAACAGGTGATCCGCGTGCTGCCCCTGGAGGAGGGCGTCGCGGATGCCATGGTCCGCCAGCGCGGAAAATGTCGTCTTGGCCAGTTGCAGCGGTCGATTCGCCAGCGCGAGCAGCGCCGGTTCGGTGGAGCCGAGCTTCTGGGGGACCTGCTCCGTGAACGCCACCGGCAGCCCAAGGGCCTGGGCGGCTTCGATCGCAAACGAGCACCGTTTCACGAGCCGCGCCCGGTCGGGCATCACGTCCAGGAAGGTCGGCTGGAGATCGATGCAGAGCAGGAGGGGACCAGGAGTCGTGACGTCAGTCATGTCCCGGCGAGCCTAGAACGCGGCCATTCAAGATTGCGAAACCAAATCCGGTCGGGGCGCCCTCAGGCCTTGTAGTACGTCGTGCGGGCATCGACCTGGATGATCGCCTTGTCGGGAAGCACGTAGGCCGTGAGCTTGCCGCCGGACACGCAACCGGTGTCGATGCCCAGTGCCCAGGGGCTCTGATAGACCAGCGGGCGGGGCGTGTGCCCATAGACCACAAACGGGGGGCCAGCCCAGCGCTCGACCCAGGGCGACCCGTCCGGACAATCGGCGCGTTTTCGCGGACGCCCCTGGCGGTCGATTACCTGTATCCGTGTGACGATGTCTTCGCCCTGTTCGGACCAGGGGCGGCTCGGAAGGAATCCACCGTGCACATACACGGTCTGCAGCGCGGGCTCGTGGTGGGTGATCGGCATCTGCTCGATGAAATCCCAATCCACCGCACGAAGCGCGGAGAGGGTGGGGTAGTCCTCCTTTTTCAGCACCGACAGATCGCGCGTATGCCGATATTTCCGAAGCCGGTGCTCATGATTCCCCAGGATTGCGATAGCACCGGCGCGGCGGGCAATGTCCAATACCCGCAGCGAATCCGGCCCCCGGTTCACCAGGTCGCCGAGCAGGATGAGCCGGTCGCACGACGACACCACGAGCTTGTCGAGCAGATCCTCGAATTCGTCGGCGCAGCCGTGGATGTCTCCAATGGCGATGATCCGGTTGGACATGGGAAAGTTGCGGAGAAATGGCTAGCACGCCGCGCGCCGACAAGTAAACAAGTATGCATGGATCTGAATCTTCAGCCGCTCGCGACCGCCTGCCATGTCACCGGTGAGCCCTTTGCCGACGGCGTGCGCGTCGCGAGCTTCCTGGTGTCGACGCCGGGTTCCGCGGACATCGCCAGGTTCGACCTGCTCGAGAGCGCAGCATCTCAATTTCAGGCTCCGGGACCAGTCATCTGCCGGTGGGTGCAACCCTTCAAACCCCGCAAAGCCGGCGAGAACGCGGATCGGACGCTCAAGCTCACCGCCGAATCCCTATTTCTTACGCTTGCGGATCCGACGACCGAACCGACCGAGGAGTCCACGCGGCTTCTGCAGTTCCTCGCTCTGATGCTGGAGCGAAAGAAGATCCTCCGCCCGAAGGGGCTCACGGCCGACGGTGCACGCCAGCGGTTGGAGCACGCGCGTTCGAAACAGATGTTCGAAATTCCCGCCGCTGAGCTGTCGCCTGAGTTCTTTGTGCAGGTGCAGGAACAGTTGAGTGTCCTGGTCGGCCCGAAGAAGAGCGCGGAACCGCGTCCAACGGAAGCGCCGCCAGAGGCCCCGGCGGAATCCTCGCCTGCGCCCCAGGCGTAGATTTTTGCGACTTTCGGCACGGACGCGGGTTTTCTGGGGAACCACCCGTCCTATGAAAACATTCCTTCTGATCGTCTTTGCCGCAGCCTTCACCTTGGTTGTGATCAGGCTCTTCCCGATCGTGCTGGCGTCTGCTGGCTTGGGCGCGGCTGTTCTGCTCGCGCTGCTTGGATTTGCATGTCTGGTCATGCTGCCCGTCGCCGCCGGTGCGCTCGGCGCGGTGGCCGCGCTCGTGACCGTGCTGGTCCTCGCCGTTGCGGCCCTGTCGCCGATCTGGATTCCGATCCTGGCGGTGATCGGTCTGATTTCCCTGATTCGCCGGCGCTCCAAGACGGTCTGAGACCGCGGATCTCGCCCGCAGGCTGGGCCGGTGGCATTGCGCCGGCCTTGACAAGGCGGGGGCGTCCCTGCTGTGTTTGCCGTTTTACATGAGCATCCTGATCTCGATTTTCACCTTCGCCCTGATCGCCATTTCCGTGCTCTTGGTCCTGGTTGTTCTCGCGCAGAAGACCAAGGACGGTGGAATGGGCGCCGCGCTGGGCGGCGGCATGACGGAGTCGACCTTCGGCGCCGACACGGGCAACGTGCTCACCAAGACGACGATCCGTCTCACGATCGCGTTCTTCGTCATCTGCCTCGCGTTGTATGTCGGCGAGATTCAGGTTCGCAAGCATGCCGCAATGAGTGGCGCCGGCGCGCTGCCGACCCTCTCGGTCCCCGCGGCTCCGAAGACCCCGGCCCCGGCATCCAATTCCAGTCCCTCGCTCGCTGTCCCGACGGCCCCCGTCAAGGCGCCCGCCGACGCAAAGAAGCCGTAACCCGGGCGGTCACGATGTCCGCATCGCTCCGTACGCCTGCCGCATGCCTGTGGCGGGCGTTTTTTTTGGCCGCGTGCGTGCTATCAGGTCCTCTGGTGGTTCGCGCCCAGCCCGCCAAGAACTACAGGCCGATGCCCAACTACGTGCAGCTCGGCAAGCCGGACCAGGCCGAGGGCCGCCGCCTTATGTCGGATTTCCGGCACCTGGGAATCTCGGGCGATTATTACCTGGAATTCCGCCTTCGGATGATGCCCCACCGGGGGCAGGAGTCCGTGTTTACCGGACGCCTCTGGGGTGGCCGAAGGCCCGAGGGGGCATACACGCGCCTGGAGCTGTCGGGACCCGACGGATCCCAGGTTCGACTGCTGATTCTGAACGGCCCGAATCCTCAGATCTGGCGCTGGCGCCCCGGTCTGCTCGAGCCCGAGCACCTTGGCCTGCGCGACCTGTTTCAGGCCATTCCGGGCACGGTCCTGACCCCGTTCGACCTGCAGATGCCGTATTTGTATTGGAATGACTATACATTCGAGGGACTGGCCAAGGTTCGCGGCCGCCCGGCGTACAATTTTCTCATGTATCCACCGCCCGACGTCGAGAAGGCCGACCCGGCCCTGCGTGGCGTGAGGGTGAGCATCGATTCCGAATACAAGGCGATGGTCGAGTCTACCCTGATCGGCGCCGACGATGCGCCGCTGAAGCGGCTGTCGCTTCAGGAGCTCAAGAAGGTGCAGGGACAGTGGATCGTCCAGATGGTCGAGGTGCGCGACGAGGCCACCCGATCGAAGACGCGTTTCTCGGTTACCGGCGCGGCGCTCGGCCAATCCTTCGCGGATGGGCTGTTCTCGCCCGGGGCCCTCGCGCGGGACATCGCGCCGCCGTCCGGAGGCGCTGTCGACCGATTCTGAGAGTGCCCGTGAACGGTGAGTCAAACCCGCGGCCCCGCGTGGTCGTCTTCGATTTGGACGGCACGCTGTTCGACAGCCTGCCCGGAGTGCTCCGGGCGATCCGTCACGCGCTCGAGCCGTTTGAAAGCCGGCCGTTGACGATGGACATATTCCCAAACCTGGGCGGCCCGCCCGAACGGTTCTTCCCGGGGCTGCTCCGCGACCCCAGTAACGCGCCCGCCGCGCTTGCCAGGCTCTCCGCATTTGTGGCCGAGAACGGCTGGGATGCCTCGCCGTATCCGGGCGCGATCGGTCTTCTCAAAGACCTCGTTCGCGCCGGCTTCCGGACGGCGGTGTGGACCGGTCGCGATCGCGCCTCGACGCTCGAACTCGTGCAACGGCACGCCCTTGGATCCCTCATCGGAACGGAGGTCTGCGGGGATGACTTGGCGTCCCACAAGCCCGACCCCGAGGGCATGGCTGTGCTGCTTCGCAGGTTTGACGCGCACCCGGGGGAGGCCTTGTTCGTTGGCGACTCGGATGTCGACGTGCGCTCCGGCGAGGCGGCGGGTGTAAGGATGATCTTGATACGCGCCGGACGCCCCCTTGGGGAGACTGTCGCCGGGAAGGCCTGGCGCGTCGCGGACACCCACGCGGACGCCTATGCGCTCGTCAGGTCGTGGGCCGGTATTGCGCCCTGACGCTCAGAGCACCCGGCCGCTTTGGTCGTCAAACAGGTGCGCGGATGCCAGGTCGAACGCCAAAGGCACCCGCGTGCCGGCGGCCAGCCTTTCACCGGCCCGTACCCGGGCGACAAACGGCGTGGCTCCCGTCGTCAGGTGGAGGAAGGTCTCCGCCCCTGTGGGCTCCGCCAGATCCAGCACCGCTGAATAGCCCTGGGATGCTCCGGATGCTTCGTGGATATCCTCGGGTCGGATACCCAGGACCATGTCGCGATCCATGCTGTCGGCCGCGCGTTCCGCCAGCTCCCGCGGCAGCGGCAGGACGAGGCGGGCGCCCGCGTTTTTCTCCTCGAAGCAAAGGCCCCCGCCCGAGGCGGTGATTTTCCCTCGGAAGAGGTTCATCGGGGGACTCCCGATGAACCCGGCGACAAAAAGGTCTGCGGGTTTGCGATAGAGGTCGAGTGGCGCTGCGACCTGCCTGATCTCGCCGTCGCTCATCACGCAGATGCGGTCGCCCATCGTCATTGCCTCGGTCTGGTCGTGGGTCACGTAGATCATCGTGGCGCCGATTTTCGCGTGGAGCCGGGAAATCTCGGTCCGCATGGATACGCGCATCTTCGCGTCCAAGTTCGAGAGTGGTTCATCGAAGAGGAACACCTTCGGCTTTCTCACGATCGCGCGCCCGACCGCGACCCGCTGGCGCTGGCCGCCGGACAATTCCTTCGGACGACGCTGGAGCAGGGATTCGAGCCCGAGCAGCGACGAGGCCTCGCGAACCCTGGCGTCAATCTCCGCGCGTGGCAATCCGCGCAGCTTGAGCCCGAACGCCATGTTTTCGAAAGCAGTCATGTGTGGATACAGCGCGTAGTTCTGGAATACCATCGCGATATCCCTGTCCTTCGGCGGGACGGCGTTCACCACCCGTCCGTCGATGGACACGGTGCCGCCGCTGATTTCCTCCAGGCCGGCGATCATTCGCAGGGTGGTGGTCTTGCCGCAACCGGAGGGGCCGACAAGGATCATGAACTCGCCCGAACCGATCTCGAGTTCGATGCCCTTCACGGCCCTCACGCCTGGGCCGCCCTTTTGTGGATACAACTTGGTCAGGTGCTGAAGGACGACGTTTGCCATCTATGGGGATCTTGGTTTGGCGGATACAGGCCGATGAGAACCGGCCACTCGAAAAAATGGCGAGTCAATCCCGTTTCGGCGAAGAATTTCGTTGCGCAGGTGGGCCATGAAATGCCAGAACGGATGCGTACCCCGTAAGTCCAGCCCCCATCAACACAACCTAGGCTTTTGTTGCACCATGGCCTCGAAATCCGCAAGTACCCCAGCACCCCTTACGTTTGATCTGGATCAACCGATGGTTGACAAGATCGAGCATTGCCGCGAGGCCCTCGGCCTCGGCTCCACCTCCGAGGTGGTCCGACTCGCGATCTCCAAGTTCAACTTCGATCGTTTCAAGCCCGCCGAAAAGCCGCACAGGCAGATCTCGGTCCGGTTGACGAGCGACATGCGCACGATGCTCAAACGTCAGGCGCGCACCAAGGACTCGAGCATCGGCGAACTGCTCCGCGTTGCCATCGACGCGCTCGCCGAGAATTCGAACAACGGCAAGAAAAAGGCCGGCAAAAAAGGCAAACGCTGAGTCCGGCCCCTCGTCGCTTTTCTTCCCTTCTGCGCCGTCGGCCCCTCGGGCCGGCGGCGTTTTTCTTTATTAGGACCACGGCTTGCCTTTCACTCGTGCACTTATTTCAGTCACCCTCTGATTTCCTATGACCACCTCTCCATTGCCGCTCTCGACCTGGGCTCGCAACGTATCGCCCTCTCCAACTCTTTCGATCGACGCCAAGGCGAAGGCCATGATGGCGGCGGGCGAGGACGTTTGCGGCTTCGCCGCAGGGGAACCCGACTTTGACACCCCAGACCACATCAAGGAGGCCTGCATTGCGGCGCTCCGCGCGGGCAAGACAAAGTACGCTCCCACGCCGGGCATCGAGCCCCTCCGCCAGGCGATCGCGGAAAAGTATGCCGCGGACTACGGCTTGAAGGTCGCCCCCAACCAGGTGGTCGTCAGCCCCGGCGGCAAGTTTTCCTGTTATCTCGCGATCCTCGCCACCTGTTCGCCCGGCGACGAGGTCATCATCCCCGCGCCCTTTTGGGTCAGCTATCCCGAGATGGTCAAGCTCGCCGGAGCCACTCCCAGGTTTGTGCTGGCGGATGACACCACCGGATTCCGCATGACTGCCGCGCAGCTCGAAGCGGCCATCACCCCGAAGACCCGGATGTTGATCCTCAACTCGCCTTCGAATCCGACCGGCGCGGTTTACACGCGCTCCGAACTCGAGGCGATCACCGGCGTGGCGGTGAAGCACAACCTCGTGATCATGTCGGATGAGATCTACGAGCATCTGACCTACGATGGCGTTCGCCACGTCGCTCCGGCGACGCTTAGCCCCGAAGTCGAATCCCGCACCATCATCGTCTCGGGCTTCTCGAAGCCCTATTCGATGACCGGATGGCGCCTGGGCACGATGGTCGCGCCGGCGCACGTCGCCAAGGCGGTAGGGGAGCTCCAGAGCCAGATGTCGTCCAATGCGACGACCTTCGCCCAATTCGGAGCGCTCGCCGCCCTGAAGGAAAAGGAGAAGACCCACGCTGCGCTGAGCGCGATGTTGGTCGCATTCGACCGCCGTCGCCGGTTCCTGCACGCTGAGCTCAACAAGATCCCGGGCGTCGAGTGCCTGCTCGCCCAGGGTGCTTTCTATCTCTTCCCGAAGATCTCGAAGTTCGGCCTCTCCTCCCAGGACTTCTGCGCCCGCCTCCTCGAGCAGGAAAAGGTCGCCGCGGTCCCCGGCAGTGCCTTTGGCGCCGAAGGCTTCATGCGCATCAGC
>JAJXYI010000693.1 GCA_021780625.1 bacterium
ATGACCTTCGGCGCGCGCCCGGTGTTTTGCTCCCAGTAACCGGCGCTGTAACCGGAGTGGTGGCCGAACAGCTCGAGCCCGCGATACTTCAGGGACACGAGATTGCCGGTGTGTTTGTCGACGATCGCGGTGACGTACGCGTTGGAAAGGACGTAATCGGAGCCGTCGTCGCGGAGCGTGACGCCGGGCTGGGCCGAGCCCGCAGCCGGCGCCGCGGCGTGGACGGCCGGGGCTGCCAGGGCGGCGAGCGCGAGGAGTGGGATGAGTCGAAGCATGGGGGACGTGGAGACTGGAAATGCGGGTCAGGGAGCAGCGGGAACCAGAGGCTGCGCGGGGCGGAGCGTCACGGGACCTACGAGGCCGGAGGTTCGCACGGGCCAGCCGGAGGCGTCGAAGGGCTTGTAGTCGCGGTTTACGAAATTGATCTCGTAGAAACGCTTCCACTGAACGTGGCGGCGGTCGAGATCGCGTACCCGGTTGGCGGCGACATTGGTGACGTCGACCTCCAGGATATTGCGGCCTTTGCGGAGCGCGCTGCCGACGGGGATCTCGAACGGCGGGCACCAGAGTGTGCCGAGGTCGCGGCCGTTCAGCCGCACGCGTGCGCTCTCCGCGACGCGTCCGAGCGACAGGATCCAATCGGGAGCCTTCGAGGGGTCGGCGTTGAACGTGTGGGTGTAGCGGGCGGTTCCCGCAAACCGGTCGGCATCGGCGTTCCCGCGGCCGGTCCAGGGCTCGAGCGAGGACGAGCGGAAGTCGGGGGGAAGCACGGGGCCGCCCTCGAGGAAGTGCACAGACCAGTCGCCGTTGAGGACGGTGGGCGCGGCGGATTCGGCATGCAGGTAGGTCCAGGGCCGGGTCGCTGAGAATCGCTCGGCGGCCGACGGGCCGTAAAGGCGGACGATGATGGACTGGGCGGGGGCCAGCTGCAGGTAGACCTCGGGCGCGTCGGTGGGACCCCGCAGCGCCGCCCGACCCTGGTGGTCGGCCGCGAGTGGATCGAGCAGGAAGGCGTACGCCGCCGGGCGGGACAGACGGACCCAGCCGTCGACCTGCACCTTGCCGGTGTTCACGATGAAATAGTCGGTGCCATCGGGACGCGCGCGCCGCACGCAGTGCAGGTTGTCCGCGATCATCGACTCCGGCGGGATGGCGGCCTCCGAGAGCAGGCGGTCGGCAGAGGCGCCAGTATAGACGGCGCCGGAGCCGACGGCAGTGCGGCCGGAATGGAGGTCGAGCGAGCCGACAAGCTCCCGCATCCGGGCGCGACGGGCCTGGAAGTCGTGGTATCCGGGAACATCCGACGGCGGGGCGTCCTCGAACACGACCGTGGCGCCCGCGCGGGCGAGATCGACGAGCTTCTGCATGGTTGAAACCGGCATGAAGCGGCAGGGCGGTACGACGATTGCGCGGTAGCGGTTTCCGCCGAGCACACAGACGCCGTCCGCGACCTTCGCGCCGGCGAGCAGGTCGTCGGTCACCTCGTCGTAGGACCAGCCCTGGTTCCAGAGCGCCATCGCCGTCCGGTAGAAGGGACTCCCGTGCATCCACAGGCCGGGCGTCGTGAACTGGATCACGAGCGGATCCCGGTCGGCGCCCGGGGCGCCCTTTGGAACGCCCGGTGGGGGACCGATGTGCTGCCAGAAGTCGGCGACAGGGAAGTAGAGCAGCACGTCGTTGTCCGGCCGGCCGCCCTGGAGGATGGACTGGCAGCGGGTGGCGTAGGCGTTGAATGCGGGCAGGTCGTGCCAGATGCCGCCGTTGGGGCCGAAGTTGACCGCGGCGTAGAACAGCCAGCCCGGCCAGGGGGCGTCCGAGGGCGAGTACGGGATGCCGTGGAAGAACATGTGGTTGATGCCCGCCAGGAAGAAGGTGTCGACGATCGGCTTGAGCGAGGACAGGGGCACCTGGAAATGTTCGCCGAGCCAGGTGAAGGTCTCCGACGAGGCGAGGCGCTTGCCGGTGACGTGCGCTGCCGACGAGGCGAACTTCATCATCGGGATCTGTGCGGCGGAGCCGCCGCCGAACGAACCCTCGGTCTCCGGGATGTCGGCGGCCGCGTACACGTCCTCGATGTTGGCGGGAGCACCGTGGGCCTGTTCCCGGGTAAGGCTCCCGTGGCCGTGGCTCCACGCGGTCCAGTGGGCGACCCAGGCGAGGTGAAGTTCCGCGAGCGTGCGGCGGTAGTCCTCTCGGACGCGCGCAGCGATGGCGGGATCGCCCCGTCCGTCGAGATCGGCCAGGTGGTGCGACAGATCGTAGCCGCGTCGGCGGGCGAACTCGGCCAGGAGGTCGGGCGTCCAGTCGGCGCCGAAATATTCAAACGAGTCGTGAAACTCGGCGCGCGGCGCGAGCCCGTCGTACCTTGAGAAGGCTTGGTTGAAATGGGCGAGGTAGGTGTCGAGCGATGAGATCGAATAGGGATCAATGACGTAGCCCTGCCCGCCGGGGGCGGCGCGCTTGACCTGCTGGATGCCCTGTTTGACGACGAGGCGCGGCTGCGCACCCGGCGTATTTGGGATGATGATGCGTACGGACTCCGACGCCTGGTTCTTCGGAATCCACGGGCCGCCCATGGGCCAGCCGGTGCCGGTGGTCAGGTCGACGCCGAGGTCGAGCCGCGCCGCGGTCCGGGTGGTGAAGGCGAGCATCTCCATCCACTTGGGCGAGAGGTAGGGGATGAACCGGGACTCATAGCCCTTGGCGCCGTAGATCGGGCAGATTTCCACCCCGCCGATGCCCGCGTCGTGAAACTGCGTGAGCATGCGCGAGAGGTTGGGCTCGTCGACGGCGCTGCCCAGCCACCACCAGCGGGTCCAGGGGCGCGTGGTATCGGTGACGGTGGGCCAGCCGAGACCCTCGGGGGAGGGCTGGGCGGAGGGCAGGCCGGCATGCGCCAGGGGAAGCAGCGCGAGGGTCGCGCAGGGGAGCAGATGCGTGAGTTTCATCTTAATAACCGCGGTTGAACCACAGAGACACGGAGGTCACAGAGCCTGAAATCGACGTGGGGGACGGGAGTGGCACTCTCATGGGAGGATCCGAGGGAGGAACGGTGGGAAGTCGACCATGTGTGTTTGAAATTCAACGACACCGGTCGCTGTGGAGAGTTTGAGGAGGGAGAGGAAACTACCGGCTGACGCCGAGGTAGTTGCCGTAACCGACGACGAGCGTGGAGACGATCAGCGTGAGGATGCCGGCCGCGATTAGGCCGTGGGCCTTCCGGCTGGAGCCCTTCCACTCGTGCAGGAACCAGCCCCACATCGTTGAAAAGATGATGATGCTCGCCATGTGGAGCGTCCAGCTGCTGAAGGCGAACTTGCCCATCTGGGTTTCGCCCATTGTGTAGAAAAAGAACTGGAAATACCAGGTGGTGCCGGCGAGCGCGGAGAACAGATAATTCGGGAGCCTGGGGATGCGCAGCTCGGGCGTCATGGGAGCCGCAGCGGCGGCGGCCCCGCCGTGTTCGCCGCCCGCCGCGCGAAGGCCCGCGTGCTCGGGGCGCGCGTGGCTGGCGAGGTACTGGTATCCGGTGCGGTTCCGGAAATTCAGGATGGCGCACCAAATGAAGTTCGTCGTGAAGCCGCCCGCGAGCACCACGACCAGCTTGGGCAGGCCGGTCCAGATCTTGTCGGTGCCCGCCGCGAGCGAGGCGTCGGCGATCGGGTTGCCGGCGGTGAGCGCGAACGCGAAGCAGGCGCTCATGATGCCGGAGAAGGTGGCGACCAGGACGCCCTTCCGAAAATTGAACTCGGCGATCGCCTTCTTCTTCTCCTCCTCGGGCATCTCGCGCTCCTTCGTATAGCCCGCCAGCGCCGCGATCGCTATGCCGAAGATGCAGATGGCGACGCCCGCAAGCGTCACCTGACCGGCGCGCGAGGCGGCGATCTGCCCGATGGACTGGGCCACCGGGATCGACGGGGCGAAGGACTTGAAGATCGGCGGCAGCAGCGTGCCGAAGGCGGCGCAGTATCCGAGTGCGACGCCCATGCCCAGCGACATGCCGAGGTAGCGCATCGTCAGGCCGAAGGTGAGTCCGCCGAAGCCCCACAGCGCCCCGAAGAAGTAGGTCCACCAAAGCGTGTCGGCCGATTGGTGCAGGATCACGCCGACGAGGTTATGCGTGAGCAGCGCGCCGAGGATCCAGGGACAGACGATCCAGGAGAAGACGCCGCCGACGAGCCAGTAGGTCTCCCAGGACCACTTTTTGACTCCGCGGTAGGGGACGTAGAACGAACCGGAGGCAAGACCTCCGAGCCAGTGGAAGCAGACGCCGAGGAATGGATTGGGGTTCATTGAGGAAGGGGTCTCACTCGCGGTCGACGGCCGGGGCGTCAACGTGGTCGCAATGGCTCCTGTTGACGGGTTTTCCGTCGGAGGTGTGGAAGCGCACGCCAGACATCGTCCAGTCGCGGGCATAACGCACGAAGCCCGCCTGCGCGCCCTCGGCGTCGATGGAGCGCCAGGTCACCGAGCCGAGCGGCTTCTCGGGCAGGCCGGAGGCGGTGAGGATGCGGCGCGCGCCGACCGCGCGGACGTTCTCGATGGTGACGTCGTGGATGTAGGGATAGCCGCGCTCGGGCGGAACGACGGGTTCGGCGACCACGCGCCACATGGCGGGGACATGCTTCATGCCCGCGGGAATGGTCACGTTGCTGTAGGCGGGATTCCAGTCGAAGGTGAACGTGAACGGGTAGGGCACGTTCGTCAGGGTGATGTCCCGGATCAGCACGTCCTCGACGCCGCCGCCTCGGTTCCGGGTGCTCTTGAACCGGAGGCCCTCGTTGGTGCCGATGCCCGTGTCGCGGTAGGCGACCACATGGCGGATCACGCCGGCAGTCTCGCTCCCGAACGACACGACCCCGCCCCCGCGCCTGCAGACGTTGTCGCGCACCACGACGTATTCAGTGGGCCGATTCACACGCAGTCCGTCCGCGTCGCGGCCCGCCTTCAGGCAGATGTCGTCGTCGTTGTTGTCGATGTCGCAGTGCTGCACGAGGACGTAGCGCGAGGAGTCCACGTCGACGCCGTCGGTGCTGGCGCCCTTGACGCCCTCGGACATGAAGTTGTCGGCGATCGTGATGCCGTCGACCGTGACGTGATCGCAGTAGGTGACCTGCACGGTCCAGAAACCCGAGCGCCTCAGGTGGAGTCCGGAGAGGGTGACGTCGCTGGATTTCCAGACGGTGACGAGGCGCACGCGCTGGCAGTCGTAGTCGGCGGCCCAGCGGAGGCCTCGCCGGTCGTAGGCCTTGCGGAGGTCCCAGAACTTCCTCCACCAGTACGGGCCGTTGCCGTCGGCGGAGCCGGGCCCCTCGATGGCGACGTCGTGTTGGCCGTAGACGTTGAGGAGCGCGGCGGGCCAGACCATCTCGATGCCGCCGATGCGGGTGGGGAGCTGAGGGTAGGCCTTCTCGTCGGTGGTGGCGAGGAGCGTCGCACCGGTCTCAATACGAAGGCGCACGCCGCTTTTCACGAAGAGTGCGCCGGTGAGGTAGCGTCCGGCGGGGATGATCACCGTGCCGCCACCGTGTGCCGCGCAGGCGTCGATCGTCCGTTGGATGGCGGCGGTGGTGAGCGTGGTGCCGTCGGCGACGGCCCCGTAGGTCGCGACAGAGAAGACGGGACCCGCTGCAGGCGCGGACCGGGCGCCTACTTCGCCGACCCAGGAGGGCAGGGCTGGTTCGGCGGCGAAGAGCGAGGACAGCGTCAGCGCCAGGGCGCCGAGCACGAGCGTGGGTTTAATCACCATAGGGTTTGATCTGCGCGGCTCTCGGGCTGGGAGGGACGTCGAACGAGGCAAAGGAGTCGGGGTGGCGTGGGTCGAAGGTGCCTGCGTCGGATTTCAGGAAGCCGGCGAGCGGCAGGTGGTTTTCGCGGATTCCCGCGACGATGCAGCGCGCGATTTCATAGGCGCCGTAATCGCTGTGGTGGGTGCCTTCGCGCTTCCCGTTTGCGAGGGCGAACAGGTTGACCGCATCCGCGGGACCGAGCGTGTTGTAGAGTGTCTCGCTCATCGCGTTGAGATCGATCAGCGCAGTGTGCTGCTCGCGGGCGACCTCGCGCACGGCGAGTGGAAAATCGCCAAGGGAGTTCACGATCCGGCCGTCGGGGCCGAAGGTGCGGCGGCTGACGGGCGTGACCAGGACGGGCGTGACTCCGTGCGCGCGGGCGTCGGCGACAAAGTGTTCGAGCTCACGCTTGTAGCTGGTGAGGGCGCCGATGCCGGGGCCGCGCTCCTTCTGGTCGTTATGTCCGGACTGGATGAAGAGGTAGTCACCCGGCTTCATCAGCGTATCGAGCTTTGCGAGGCGGCGCTCGCCGATGAAGCTGCGCAGGGACTCGCCGGATTCGGCGTGGTTGGCGATGGCGACACCGGGTCCGAAGAAGTAGGTGAGCATCTGTCCCCAGCTTGCGTAGGGCTCGTAGGGCTGGTCGCACACCGTGGAGTCGCCGGCAATATAGACGGTGGGCATCGGTGGGGCGGGGCTGATCTCGACGGCCTCGACGGCGGCGGTGGGCCCATCGAATTCGAGCGTGATGCGGTTGTCCCAGTCCCAGATCTCTCCGGTCTTCTCGCGCGGCTTCAGGCGCACCACGCCGCCCCCGGCGATTTCGGGGCTGCGGACGTTGACGATGAAATGGACGGTCCTGGAGGCGCCGGCGGCGGTGAGCAGGTGAAGCGCCATGAGCCGGCGCAGCTCGGCCTTGATTGTCGTGTCCGCGGCGCGGGTGGGCGAGCCGACGGTGACCGCGACGTCATAGTTCCCCTCGCGAGGCACGCGGGCCGAGAAGTAAAAGCCGGGTGCCGAGCCGGGCGCGGCCACGCCGAGATCGTAGCCATAGCCTGTCCTGGCGTCGTAGGCGGTGCCGGGCGCGACGCGATGCGCGCCTGCGGGGCAGGGCTGGGATCCAAGGCAGAAACGCCACAGGGGAGAGGCGGAGAGCGCAGCCGGCATCAGGGCCAGGGCAAGGAGCAGACCGGGTCGGTTGACCATGGTGGAAGGGGGACAGGGTTGGATCAAGTTGCCCCGGGCGGACTGTTCCGCAACCTGCCGGGTCTCGGACAGTCCGAGGTCCTGTGCTGGCGTATCGAGGATTAGGAGACAATGTCCCGTGGATGCCCCGCGGCGGGCGTTGCCGGGCCACCGCCTTGTCCTCGCCCGAATGTAACGAGGTGTAGGTAAAGTTAGGATACGTGATTCATCGCGTCACCGAAATGCCTGTCGCAACATGATGGAGGGCGCATACTAACAAAAACATTCGAAAGTTTGATTCTTCCCCGGATGATCGCACCGGGAGGCGTTTGTCGGACTGTCCGTAAATGCGGGGTTTTGCAGAAACCCCGATCAGGTCCGACGTTTCGCCCTGCCCTGTTAGCACAGGTGTCGCCGGTTGTGGCCGGCGTCCGCCTGTTGTCCCCACATCCCCACCTACCCAACAAACCGCATGCTGT
>JAJXYI010000718.1 GCA_021780625.1 bacterium
GCGCGGCTTTTGCCGACGCGCCTCCTCGAAAACGCCGCGCAGCCCCTCGCCCTGCGTCCATTGGCTCAACTCCACGAGCTGCTCGAGCGAGGCGATCGCACCGAAGTACCACTGGAGGGTGTCGAGACAGAGGTGATGCTGGTCCGTCCAGCTCGCGAACGCATGATGGTGCCTCCAGGCCCCCTTCGGGGTCGGCGGCCAAAGCTCGGACTCCGGAATCACCGCACGAATGACGTCGAGGTTGGCCGCGCCCGGCACGCCAAACTCTGGGTAGGCGTTGTATCGGGAGGACTGGAACAGCTCCCACACCTCCCGTCCCGTCGTGGCGTCGCGGAAGATGTAGTGGCCGTGGGCCACGCCGTCCACCGGCGAGGTCGGCAGGAAGGGGGTGAGCGGGTCGAGCTCCAGGCAGTTTCGATCAAGCGTCCGCAGCGCGAGCGACTGGTCGTCCATGCCCGACCACTTGTTGAACAATTCGTTACCCCCGCACCACAGCGCGATGCAGGGATGGTGCCGAAGGCGGCGCAGGATGAAACGCGACTCGCGGTCGGTGACGGCGAGGTAGTCCGGAGCGTCCGGATACGCGTTGCACGCGAGGGTGAATTCCTGCCACACCAGCAGGCCGAGCTCGTCCGCGAGATCGAAGAACGTGTCCTTCATCACCGGCGCCCCGCCCCAGCAGCGGATGAGATTGAAGTGGGAGTCGCGGGCCAGTCGCAGCAGCGGCTCGACCTCGGCGCGGCCCACCGCGCCGTAGAAAATGTCCGGAGCGACCCAATTGGCGCCCTTCGCGAAGATCCGCCGGCCATTCACCTCGAGGGTGAACGGGGGCGTCGTCCGCGATTTGGGGAATTCCCCGCCCGCAGGCCTTTCCCATTGCCCCGGGGCCATCACGAGGCGCACGCGCCGGATGCCCGTGCGCAGCCGCCGCTCGTCGCACACCCGGCCGGCCGCGTCCACGAGGCTGACCACATGCGTGTAGAGCGGCTGCCCGCCATGATCGTGGGGCCACCAGAGTTCCGGCCTGTCTACCCGCCCCGAAAGCGCGATCCAGTCGGACTCGGCCGGCGCCTCTGCGGCGAAGGCGACCGAGCCGTCCGGCGCGAGCACTGTCCAAAGCATCCGGGCGCCCGGCGCACCCGCGAGTTCCGCCTCCACGCCCAGGCGCGCGGCGGAGAGGTCGTCAAGCAACGCGCCGACCACGCCGATCGTCTCGAAACGAAGCGCGGGCAGGACTCGGAGCTGCGCCTGGTCGCACTGGCCCAGGGGAACCAGCCGCGGGTGAAAATCCCAGCCGTAGCTCACCGCGGGCTTGAAGGCGTGGTCGGCCTGCACGCGGTCGTCGGCCCGGCGGTTGGATTTTGGAACCGGCGCGATTCGTATCCGGATCTCCACTGCGCATCCTCCAAAGGCAGTGAGATCCGCCGTCACCGGCGAGTACAGTCCCTCGTGATCCGCGGCCAGCCGCCCGTCCACGAACACCTCGCACCGGTAATCGACGCCCGTCGCCACGAAACGGACGACCCCGCCGGGCTCGGAAATGGGCACCTGGAGCACGGCGCGATAGGTCCACCACACGTCCTCCATCCAGCGATAGGCCTCTGAATTTTCGCCTGCCGTGTGCGGAGGCCAGCCTTCCGCACGCGCCCAATCGAGCTGCACGGCGCCCGGCACCGAGGCGAGAATCCAGCGCCCGGGCGCGTCATCGCGGGTCTTGGAAAAACCGAGTTGCCAGTCGATGGGAGGGGAAACGCGCGCGTTTTTCACGGGGATGCGCAGTGTGCGCAGGCCACCGCATCGACGGAAGCCGAATCAGGCCGGAGCGCGGAACGGTAGCGTGAGCACGAAGCGGGCTCCGCCGCCGGGCTGCGCGTCGTCCACCGCCACGGTGCCGCCGTGCGCCTCGGCGATGGCCTTGACCAGGCTCAGGCCCAACCCCAATCCGCGCTGCGAGCGCGAGGCATCCCCCCGATAGAGGCGCCGCCAGATCTTGTCGCGTTCCTCGACGGGCACACCAGGTCCGCTGTCGGTCACTTCGACCTCGCAGCGCTCCTCGAGTGTCCGCGCGGCCACCCGCACACGTCCGCCCTCAGGGGTGTACTTGAGCGCGTTGTCCACCAGGTTCGCCACCGCCTGGCTCAGCCGCATCGAATCGGCCTCCACTTGGACGGGGGAGGGGCAGTCGAGCTCCAGGGAGATCCTCTTCTCCTCCGCCACCTCCCGGTAAAGGTCGGCCACGTCCGCCACGAGATGACCGACGTCGACCGTCGTGCGCGTGAGTGGAAGCGTGCCGGTCTCGGCGGCGGAGACATCCAGGAGCGACTCAAGCAGGCGCAGCACGCGCTCCGACTCCTCGACGCAGTCGGCGAGGGCCTCGCGCGCCTCCGAGGGGTTGCCCTCGTTGCGCAGCGCGAGCTCGGCGGTGCCTCGCAGCCGCGTGAGCGGCGTGCGCAGGTCGTGCGCCAGATTGTCGAGCGTCTCGCGCTGCGCGCCGATCAGCGCGGCGTTCTTCGAAAGGATTGTGTTGAACTGCCGGACCAGGTCGGAGAGCTCGCCGCCGCGGGACGGCTCGGGCACCCGCGCGAACAGGTCGCCGGTGGCGACGATGCGGCGCGCCGTCTCGTTGACCTGGCGCAGGGGCCGGGTGACGCGCCAGGCGAGCAGCACGCCCGTAACCGCCGCAAGGCCCAATGCGATGGCGCCGATCGAAAGGAACGACTTGCGCAGCGGCGCGAGCAGCGCCGCACGATTGTCTGTGCTGCGCGCCACCTGGAGCACGCGCCCGTCGTAAAGCGGGCGCGTCGCCACCGTGAAATCCTGCTGCGCGTCGCGCGGGATGCGCACGAACTTCACATACTGGCGAAACTGGAAGTTTTTGGGCGCTCCTGGAATGGGAATGTTCTTCACCTGGGTCTCGATCCAGTCCGGCGGGACGCGCGCGAAGACGGTGTCGCCGTCGGCGCCGAGCACGCGCACGAACAGGGAGCTGACCGCCGGGCTCGTATCGGCCGCGGCCATGCTCGCCCGCAGCGCGGCGGGGCCTCCCTGCTGGTAGAGCGCCGCGTATTCATTGGCCCACGACTCGACGGCCGCCCGCTCGCGGCGGTCCAGCGCGTTGGCGAGGGACCAGTAGAGCAGGCCGAACACGACCGCACCCACCAGGGCGAAGACGACCGCGTACAGCACGCCCAGCCTGACCGCCAAAGACCTGGGAACCCGGTCAATCATGCTTCCTCCACAGATACCCCACGCCGCGCACCGTCTCCAGGCGCGTCTTGTCGGGGTCGACCTTGGAACGCAGCCGGTGGACGACCACGTCGACCACGTTGGTCTGCGGGTCGAAGCTGTAGTCCCAGACATGCTCCAGGATCATGGTCTTGGTGACGGGCCGGCCGGCGTTGCGCAGAAGAAAGGCGAGCAGTGTGAATTCCCTGGGCTGGAGTTCGATGCGCTCGCCGGCCCGGGTCACCTCCCTGGAGACCATGTCGATCGTGACATCCCCGACCGCAAATCGGGTCGCCTCGGGAGTCTGCGTCGCCCGGCGAATGAGGGCCTGGACACGCGCGAGCAACTCCGAGAAGGCAAAGGGCTTGGTGAGGTAGTCGTCGCCGCCGGCCTGCAGTCCCTTCACACGGTCGTCGACGCTGGCCTTCGCGCTGAGAAACAACACGGGCGTGGTCCGGCGCGAGGCGCGGATACGGCGCACCAGACTGATCCCGTCGAGCCTCGGCAGCATGATGTCGACGACGGCCGCGTCGTAATCGGTGGTGCCGGCGAGCACGAGACCGGCCTCCCCGTCGGGGGCGTGGTCGACGGCGAACCCAGCCTCCTTGAATCCGCGGACTATGAAGGAGGCGATCTTGGCGTCGTCTTCGACTACGAGGATGCGCATGGAAAAGAGGAATTGAAGAGGCACCGAACCGGCCGCCGGATCGGCGGAGTGCCGGGCGGCGCCCGCTAGGTTCTACGACTGCCGGGCCCGGTACAAAGCACAAAAGCAAACCGAAGGGCCGGAGACGGAACGGGCGCAGGCAACCTTTGCCTGCGCCCGACACCGTAATATACCCCAATCTGACCTGATCTAACCTAACCTAGCCTAACCTAACCAAACCCAACTAAGGGGAGGGCGTGCCGGACTCATCCACGACCGCGTAGATGATGCCGCCACGGGACCAGAGCTTCACGAGCGTCTTCTTGGTCGTCGCGTGCTCGGTGAGCTTCACCGCCTCGTCCGCGTCGTGAACAGGGTGGTGGTTGATCTCGAGAATGATGTCGCCGGGTTTCAGGCCTGCGCGGGCCGAGGCGGAATCCTGGGCGACGTCGGTGATGACTGCGCCGCGGATGCGGAAGGGAACGTTGAGCTCGCGGCGGGTCGCGGGATCGAGGTCGGCCACGGCGACGCCGTTGAGCACGCCCTGGTCGTTGTTCGAGAGGGCGCCGGAATTGTCATCCGAACTGCCATTGGCGCGGGCCATGATCTCGCCGTAATCGGCGGGCATCTTGCCGACCGTGGCGTTGATCGTCATCGGCTTGCCGTTGCGTTCGACCTTCAGCGAGACCTTCGAGTCGGGCGCCATCTGGGCGACCTTCAGGCTGATGTCGGACGACTCCTTGATCTTCCTGCCGTTCATCTCGACGATGACGTCGCCGGACTGCAGGCCGGCCTTGTCGGCGGGGCCGCCGGGGCGCACGTCGGTGACGATCGCGCCGGTGGTCGTGCTCTTCAGCTCGAAGGATTCGGCCAGCGAGGGCGTGAGATTCTGGATGGTGACGCCCAGGAAGCCGCGGATAACCTTGCCATGCTGCACGATGCTGTCGACCACGCTGCGGACAAGGTCGGACGGGATTGCGAGGCCCACGCCCTGGAAGCCGCCGGAGCGCGTGAGGATCGCGGTGTTGATGCCGACCAGGCGCCCCTGCACGTCGACCAGCGCGCCGCCGGAATTGCCGGGGTTGATCGCCGCGTCGGTCTGGAGGAAATCCTCATAGGCCAGGCCCAGACCGGGCCGGCGGCCCTTGGCGCTGATGATGCCCGACGTCACCGTTTCTCCGATACCAAAGGGATTCCCGATGGCGAGCACCCGGTCTCCGACCTCTGCCTTGCTGCTTTCCGCGAAGGTGATCGCGGGCAGGTCGCTGGCGTCGACCTTGATGACCGCGAGATCGGTCTGCGGATCACGTCCGATGATCTTCGCGTGCAATTCGCGGCCGTCGTTCAGGGTGACCGTCACGCGGTCGGCCCCCTTCACAACATGGTTGTTGGTCACGATGTAACCGTCGCTGCTGATGATGACGCCGGAGCCGAGGCCGACCTCGGGAGCCTGGCGCATCTGCGGGAGTTCGCCGCCAAAAAATTGGCGGAAGAAGGGATTATCGAGGCCGTAGCCCTGACCGGGGGTCATCGTGATCGTGCGGGCCTTGATCTCGGTGACGATCTTGACGACGGACGGCGAGACGGCCTTGGCGACCTTGGCGTAGCTCGCGGGCTCGAGGGCGGCGCGATCCACGGGCGTGGAGTCGAGTTTGACGACGGGAGGCTTTTTCAGGAGCGCCTCACCGCCCGTGATTGCAAGGGACGTGGCAACGGCACCGGCGAGCGCCAGCACCGCGACGGCGACCGCGCGGCGGTGGCGGAAGGGAAATGTTCTGATGATATTCGCGTTCATGACGGTGACATCATCGCACACGGATCTGTCTGGGGCCTTTCTGCAGGATTACATTTTTGTAAGAGTGAGAAGGCCCGGGCGGTCCTCCGGCATTGATTCAGGAGGCGCTTTTCACCAGCGTCTGCGCAGCCCAATTTCCGCATTCCATGAAACGTCGCGCACGCCTGTGTCTGTTCCTCGCCGCCTTGCTGGCCTTCATCACCGGAGCCCGGGCGGCCGCCATACAGCCCGCGGTCGTCTATGACTTCGGGGGCAAGTACGACCGATCCTTCAACCAGTCCGCGAGCGAGGGCATGGAGCGCTTCAAGAAGGAGACGGGCATCTCCTATCGCGAGTTCGAGATCACCAACGCCGCCCAGCGCGAGCAGGCGATGGAGCACCTCGCCCGGCACGGCGCCACGCTCATCATAGCGGTCGGCTTCACCCAGGCCTCCGCGGTCGAACGCGTCGCGCGCCGCCATCCAAACGTGAAGTTCACGCTCATCGACGCCGTAGTCGACCTGCCCAATGTCCAATCCATCGTCTTCCGCGAGCAGGAATCCTCCTTCCTGTGCGGCATGCTCGCCGCCATGGCCTCCAAGACCGGAAAGGTGGGCTTCATCGGAGGCATGGACATCCCGCTCATTCGCAAATTCGCGATGGGGTATGCGGCGGGCGTTCACTACGTCAACCCGAAGGACCAGGTCTTTGAAAACATGATCGGCACGACGCCGGCGGCCTGGGGAGACCCGACGCGCGGCGCGGACCTTGCGAAAAGCCAGTTCGGCCGCGGCGCCGACGTCGTCTTCCACGCGGCCGGCGCGAGCGGCCTGGGCGTGCTGCAGGCCGCCCAGGACGCGGGCCTGCTGGGCATCGGCTGCGACAGCAACCAGGATTACCTTCACCCCGGCCACGTGCTCACCTCGGCGATCAAGCGGGTGGACGTCGCCGTGTATCGGTCGTGCATGGACGCGCTGAAGGGCGACTGGAAGGCCGGGCACGAGGTGCTCGGGCTGAAGGAGGGCGGCGTGGACTTCTCCCTCGACAAGGACAACCGCGCCCTGATCACCCCGGCCATGCTCAAGCGTGTCGAGCAGGCGCGGGCCGACATCATCGCGGGCCGCCTCAAGGTTCCCGAATACCCGGGCTCGTGACCAACCCCGCGGAAGCCCCCGCCGGTGCGCCCCCGCCGGCCCTCGAACTGCTCGGCGTGGACAAGCGCTTCGGCCCGGTCCACGCCAACCGCGCCGTGTCCCTGCGCGTCGCCGCGGGCACGGTCCACGCGATCATCGGCGAGAACGGGGCCGGCAAGTCGACGCTCATGAACATCGTCTTCGGCTACCATCAGGCCGACGACGGGGAAATCCGGATACACGGGCGCCCGGCGAGGATCCGCCGGCCCCACGACGCCATCGCGGCGGGCGTGGGCATGGTGCACCAGCATTTCATGCTCGTGGAGGCCTTCACCGCGCTGGAGAACATCGTGCTCGGCGCGGAGGGAGGCCTGCGGCTGGCGGACGGACTGGCCGGGGCGCGTGCCTCGCTCGAGCGGCTCGCCGCCGACTACGGCCTGGCCGTCCCGCTCGACCGCCCCGTGGGCGAGCTGCCCGTCGGACTCCAGCAGCGCGTCGAGATCCTCAAGGCCCTTCACCGCGGCGCCAGCCTGCTCATTCTCGACGAACCCACCGCGATGCTCACCCCGGGCGAGGCGGACCAGCTCTTCGCCCTGCTGCGCCGCCTGCGCGACGAGGGGAAGACGGTGTTGCTTGTGACCCACAAGCTCCGCGAGGTCATGGCG
>JAJXYI010000403.1 GCA_021780625.1 bacterium
GCACGGTTGCGCGGGGTCGGGGACGTCGCGGTGCTCGAGGACACGCTGATGGCGCAGTTCGGGGTGAAGCCGGGCGACCGGGTGAAGCTCGGGCGGTCGACATTCCGGGTCGCGGGGGCGCTCAAGCGCCTGCCGAGCGAGTCGGGGGCCGGGGCGCTGTTCGCACCCCGCGTCTTTGTGCCGCTGGCCTCGATCCCTGCCACGGGCCTGCTCGACGCCCGCAGTCTCGCGAACTACGAGACCTACGTGAAGCTCCCGCCGGCGGCCGATGCCGGGCGAATCGCCGAGGAGCTGCGCCAGGCATTTCCCGAGCGACGCATCCGGGTCGAAACCGTCGCGGACCGTCGTCGCCGTCTCGGCCGCACGATGGAGAACGTGGATTCGTTCCTGAGCCTGGTGGGATTCATCGCGCTGCTGCTCGGGGCGATCGGTGTGGCGAGCTCGGTCCAGGTCTATGTGCGCCACAAGCTCGCGACAGTCGCGGTGCTGCGCTGCCTGGGGGCGCGGGCGCGGACGGGGTTTGCGATCTATCTGGTGCAGGGGCTGGCGCTGGGGCTCGTCGGGGCGCTCGCCGGTTCGGCGCTGGGCGTCGCCGTCCAGTTTTTGGTGCCGGAGCTGCTTCGCGGTTACCTGCCGATTTCGCTGACCGTGTTCGTCGCCTGGCCGGCCGTGGCGCGCGGGGCGGGCGCGGGGCTGGTGGTCTGCGTGCTGTTCACGCTGCTTCCCCTGCTGGCGGTGCGGCGCGTGCCGCCGCTCGCGGTGCTGCGGGCGGATGCCGCCGAAGAAGCGGCGGCGCGACGCGACCCCTGGCGCATCGGCGTCTTCATTGTCATGCTCGGCGCGGTGGCGGCGCTGTCGGCCGCGCTGGCCTCGACGCCGCGGATCGGGCTCGCGTTCGCGGGTGCGCTCGTCGCCTGCCTGCTGGTGCTGGCGGGCCTGGCGCGGATCGTGATGTGGGCCGTGCGGCGGTTCTTTCCCCGGCGCGCCCCCTACGCCTGGAGGCAGGGGCTCGCGAATCTTTACCGACCCAACAACCGGACCCTGCTGCTGCTGGTGTCCCTCGGCCTCGGCTCCGGGCTGCTGCTCACCCTTGTACTCACCCGGGCCACGCTGCTGGGCGAGCTGCGCGTCGACCGGGGCGGCCGGTCGAATCTGCTGTTTTTCGACATCCAGGACGATCAATTCCAGCCGCTCGAGCACCTCCTGGCTGCACGCGGAGCCCACGTGCAGATCGCCGCACCCGTGGTCACGATGCGCCTCTCGTCGGTGAAGGGCGTGCCCGTCGAGCGCCTGCTCCACGACAAGGCCGCCCATGTCGCCGGCTGGGCGCTGAGCCGGGAGTACCGGTCCACCTACCGCGCGACTCTCGCGGACTCGGAGCGGGTGGTTGCGGGGCATTTTGAGGGAAGGGTGGCCGCCGGCACTCCGGTGGTGCCGGTCTCGCTGGAGGCGCACCTCGCGAAGGACCTGCATGTCGGGCTTGGTGACGAGCTCGATTTCGACGTCCAGGGCGTGCCTGTGCGGACGCGGATCTCGAGCCTGCGCGAGGTGGAATGGCGTCGGCTCCAGCCCAACTTCTTTGTCGTCTTTCCCACCGGAGTGCTCGAGGACGCACCGAAGACCTACATTGTGGCCCTCCATGCGGCTTCGGCCGACGAGTCCGCCCGGCTTCAACAGGCGGTCACGGCGGATTTTCCCAACGTCTCGGCCATCGACCTGCGCCTGGTGCTGGCCACGATCGACGGGATCGTCTCTAAGGCCGGTTACGTGATCCGGTTCATGGTGCTGTTCACAGTCCTCACCGGCTTCGTGGTCCTCGCCGGGGCGCTCGTGTCGGGGCGCGCCCAGCGCCTGAAGGAGAACGTGCTCCTGCGCACCCTGGGGGCGTCGCGCGGACTGCTGACGCGTATTCAACTGGTCGAATACGTCATCCTGGGACTGCTTGGCGCCGTCACGGGAGCGGTGCTCTCGGTCGGGCTGGGCTGGCTGCTCGCCCGGTATCTTTTCAAGACGTCGCTCGTGGTGCCCTTCGGTGCGCTGGTCGCAGGCGCGGCCGGTGTGGTCGTGGCGACGCTGGTCACAGGCTGGCTCGCAAACCGCGGCATCGCCCGCCAGCCGCCGCTCGAGGTGCTTCGCCGCGAGGGCTGAGGCGCCGCCGCCACAAACGCATCGACGCCCCGCGCGCCGCCGCTAGCATCGGAAGCCTTCGAACGGCGTCCGCGTCCAGCGGCCCCATCGCCTCGCGGCGCGCGCCGGAGTCCTCAAAATCCGCCTCCCATGCTCAACATCGCCCTGTTCGGCCCCCCCGGCGCGGGAAAGGGAACCCAGTCCGAGTTCCTGATCAAGACCTACAATCTCGCCTACATCTCCACCGGCGACCTGCTTCGCCGCGAGATGGCGAACAAGACCCGCCTCGGCCAGGAGGCCCAGAGCATCATCGCCTCCGGCGGCCTCGTGTCCGACGAGATCATCGTTCAGATCATCGAGAAGACGATCACCGACAACACCACCTGCAACGGCTTCCTGTTCGACGGCTTCCCGCGCACCACCATCCAGGCCTACATCCTCGAGGGGCTCATGCTGAAGCTGAACACCGCGCTCAACTGCCTGATCAGCCTGGAGGTGCCCGAGGAGGAGTCGGTGCGCCGCCTGCTCAAGCGCGGCGCCACGTCGGGGCGCAGCGACGACAACGAGACCGTCATCCGCAACCGCCTGCGCGAGTACAACCAGAAGACCCTGCCCGTGCTCGAGTTCTACCGCGACCGTGGCATCCTTCGCACGATCGACGGCACCGCCGGCATTGACGCGGTGCGCGAGCAGGTCGCCCAGATCGTCCGCGGCGAGCTCAGCAAGCAGCTCTTCAACGTCGTGCTCTTCGGCTATCCCGGCTCCGGCCGCGGCTCCCAGGGCAAGGCGCTCGCGAAGAAGTTCGGACTCGAGTACGTCGCCACCGGCGGGATGCTCGACGCGGAGATCAAGACCGGCTCCGAACTCGGCCGGAGGATCAACGCCCTCTACGAGAACGGCCAGCTCGTGCCCGACGAGATCGTCGTGCCGCTCATCGAGCGCAAGCTCGCCGATTCGGGCGACGTGAAGGGCTATATTTTCAAGGGCTTCCCGCGCACCCTCGTGCAATCGTACATCCTCGACGGCCTCCTGAAAAAGCACGGTTCCTCGATCTCGAAGATCATCGAACTCGAACTACCCACGCTCGAGCTGATCCGGCGCCTCGACGAGCGCAGCAAGACCGCGGCGTGCATGCCCTACGACACCAGCACGGCGAAGATCGTGAAGCGTCTCCAGGAACATGAGACAAAGACCGTGCCCGTGATCCAGAAGTACAACCAGCTCCACGGGGTGACGAAGATCGACGGCATGGGCACCTTCGACGAGGTGTTCTCCCGCATGTCAGCCGAGATCGAGAGCGGGTTCCGAGGCATGCGCTAGGCCGGCTCCGCGCTCAACTCAGGGCGCGTCTCGTTCGAAGATCCTCCCTAGACTGCGGGTGCCGGCCGCCGCTCGTCGCCGTCGTTCCAGGCGAGCAGCCGCAGGGCATTGAGCGCCACCGCGACCGTGCTTCCCTCGTGCAGCGCCACGGCCACGCTCAGCGGAATCGCTCCCGCCAGGGCGGCAGCCAACAGCAGGGCGATCACGCCGAGCGCGATGACAAGGTTCTGCGTGATGATGCGGCGCGTGGCACGGCTGAGTCCGACCGCGAAGGCGAGTTTGCCCAGGTCGTCGCCCATGAGCGCCACGTCTGCGGTTTCGAGCGCCACCGCGGTCCCGGCGCCGCCCATGGCGACGCCCACGGTCGCCGTCGCGAGCGCGGGCGCATCGTTGACGCCGTCGCCCACCATCGCCACGGGGCCGTGCGCGGCCTGCAGCTCCCGGATGGCGTCGAGCTTGTCCTCAGGAAGGAGTCCCGCGCGCACGTCGGTCATGCCCGTCGCCGCGGCGACACGCTGGGCAACCGAGGCGTTGTCCCCGGTCAGCATCACCCGGCGCGCGATGCCCTGGCGCTCCAGGCGCTGGATTGCGTGGTCGACCTGGGGACGCGGCTGATCCGCCAGCCCGATCACTCCCAGGAAGGCGCCCGCACGGCGCACGATCACCGCAGTCTGGCCGTCCGTCTCGAGGCGCGACACCGCCTCCCGGACCGAATGTCCGTCGCGGCTGAATGCGGGATCGTCCTCGAAGGCACGCAGGGCTCCGATCAGCACCTCCGCCCCGCCGACGCGGGCGCTGACGCCGCGCCCGGAGAGGTTCTGCATGCCCTCGGCGGACGGAAAGGAAAGGCTGCGACGCCGCGCCTCGGCTACGATAGCCTGAGCGAGCGGGTGGCTCGACCGGTCTTCCACGGAGGCGGCCGTGGCGAGGATCTCATCGACGCCGGCCCCGTCGATCGGGTTCACCGCTGTCACGGAGAAGCGCCCGCTGGTGAGGGTGCCGGTCTTGTCGAAGGCCACGGTCTGCAGGCGACCGAGATTTTCCAGGTGCACGCCGCCCTTGATGAGCACCCCGCGGCGGGCCGCCTGGGCGATGCCTGCGAGCACGGCGGCGGGGGTTCCGATCGCAAGCGCGCAGGGCGAGGCGGCCACCAGCACGAGCATCGCGCGGTAAAAGCTCTCGGACCAGGAGGCGTGAAAGGCGAGGGGAGGGATCGTGATCACCAGCGCGGTGAGGACGAGCACGGCGGGCACGAAGCGCCGCGTAAAGGTCTCTGCGAAGCGCTGACTGCGGCTCTTGTTGTCGCGCGCCTCGGCGACCAGACGCATGACGCGGGCGAGTGTGTTGTCGCGGGCCAGGTGCGTGACGCCGACCTCGAGTGCGCGGTCGAGATTGATGGTTCCCGCAAACACCGTATCGCCGGGACCGCGAGCCACTGGCACGCTCTCGCCGGTCACGGCGCTCTGGTCGACGCTGCTGGCGCCCGCGTGCACCACGCCATCGGTCGCGATCCGGTCGCCGGGCCGCACGACTACGAGGTCGCCGATTGCGAGCTGTTCCACAGCAGTCTCCTCGAGCCGATCGCCGCGTTTGACCATGGCCTTGCGCGGCATCAGCTCGCCGAGGGCGTCGACGGCGTGACGCGCCCGATCGAGTGCGTGGTGCTCGGCCGCGTGGCCGAGCGAGAACAGGAACAGGAGGAACGCGCCCTCGGGCCATTTGCCCAGCACGGCGGCGCCGGCGGCGGCCGCGAGCATCAGCAGGTCCGTGTCGAATTTTCCCCGGAACAGCCCGGGCAGCGCCTCGCGGGCGACATCAATGCCGCCGAACCCGTACGCGAGCAGGTAGCAGGCGAGGGCGGCGGAGGCGGGGAGACCGAGGAGCCGTTCGCCGACAAAGCCGACGACGAGGGAGAGCCCGGCCCCGCCGATCGTCACGGCGGTCCAGTGGTGCTGTATCCAGTGCGGCAGCCACTCCGGCGCGCCGCCGTGATCGTGATGGTCGTGATCAGGGTGGTCGTGCGAGTCGTGACTGTGTTCGTCGTGGGATGAGTGGGGCATCGCAGTGGTTCCTGGATTGGGCTGAGGGATTACTTGAGATAGGTGCGGATCACCTCGATCAGCTCGTCCGCGGCGTCGCGCTGGCCAGGGGACGGGGTGCGGTCGGGATCGAGGACGTGATGCCGGACGTGCCCCTCGAGCACCTCCGACATCAGCGAATTGATCGCCCCGCGGCAGGCGGCGAGCGTCATGAGCACGCTCGAGCAGTCCTTCTCGTCGATGAGCGCCTGCTCGACCGCGTTGACCTGCCCCCGGATCCGCCGGATGCGCTTGAGCAGCTTGTCCCTGTCGTGAACGGTGTGTGCCATGAGTCAGATACCATACCCAGGTAGGGTATATGGTCAAGGCCGCCGCCGATCCGTCCGGAGCCCTGGGGGGCGAAAGGGACGATCGTTGAAAATCCTACGCGTCGCGCTGTTCCTGTGGACATTCCTGATTAGGCTACCGGTCATGGCTTCGCCGCTTCGTATCATCGTGGTCGGTCTGGGCAGCGCCGGGGATGTGCATCCCAAGGTGGCGCTGGCGCTCGAGCTGCGCCGGAGGGGACACGAGGTCGTTCTCGTGGCCCCCTCGTTGTTCACCGGGCTCGCGCGGAGCCTGGATCTGGATTTCGAGCCGGTGCTCAGGGACGAGGACTACGAGTCGGCCCTGATGGACCCCGATGCCTGGCATCCGCTGCGCGCCTTCTTCGTGGTGGCCCGGCGCCTGGTCCTGCCAAGCATGCGTCCCGTCTACGACATCATCCGGCGGCGCCTCGAGTCGGGGCGCACGGTGCTGGCGGCCTCGGGGCTCGCGCTCGGGGCGCGGCTCGCGCAGGAGCGGCTCGGTGTGCCGACCGCCACGGTGCATCTGCAGCCGATCATGCTGCGAAGCACGATCCGACCCGCGTGTTACGGATTCCCCGATGTGATCTCACGGCTGCCCCACAGTCTGCGGCGCGTCTACCTCGCGGCCGCCGACCGCTTCATCATCGATCCCTGTCTCGCACCGGAGTTCAACGCGTTCCGGGCGGAACTCGGGTTGGCCCCGGTCCGGCGCCTGTTCGACGGCTGGATTCATTCGCCCCAACGCGTGATCGGCCTGTTTCCGGACTGGTTCGCCCCTCCTGCGCCCGACTGGCCCCGGAACGTCGTGCTCACCGGCTTCCCGCTCTGGGACGAGCGCGAGGTGCGCGCCGGCTCGCCCGAGCTCGAGTCCTTTCTCGCCGCGGGCGAACCGCCGCTGGTGTTCACCGCCGGCTCTGCGATGATGCAGGCGCACCGGTTCTTCGCCGCCGCAGTCGAGGCCTGCCGTCGCACCGGCCGCCGGGCGCTGCTGCTCGCTCAACACGCGGACCAGATCCCGGCCGGGCTTCCCCACCACGTGCGACATTTCGCTTACGTGCCCTTCAGTTCGCTGCTCCCTCGCTGCGCCGCGTTGATCCATCACGGTGGCATCGGCACCTCCGCCCAGGCGCTCGCCGCGGGCGTCCCGCAACTTGTCGTCCCCTTCGCTCACGACCAGCCCGACAACGCCATGCACCTGCGCCGGCTCGGTGTTGCGGAGGTGTTGCCGGCTGCGCGCTGCACGCCGGGGCGCTTGGCGAAGCGTTTTGCCGCGCTTCAGGACACGTCGCTGCGCGAGGCCTGCCGGCTGCAGGCAAAAAGGATGGCCGCTCAGCGGTCGATCTCCGACACCTGCGTCGCCATCGAAACGCTCGCGCCGTAGCGCCTTCCGGCCTCCGCTTGAGACGGGGAGCCGTCCGCGACTCGCTCAGGTCAGCGCAGCGAGGATCTGGCGCGCCACGGCCTTCGCCCGGCCGGGCTCGGGGGCCGTCCCTCCAAGCACGCGCAGGCCCCAGATCGAGGTGATGAGATACGCCGCCAGCGCAGCCGGATCCGCGTCCGCCTGAAGCTCGCCGGCCTTCTTCGCCCGGACCAACGCCTCGCGCAGCAC
>JAJXYI010000682.1 GCA_021780625.1 bacterium
GGCCCAATTCCGCGCCCAGATCGCCGGGCTGGCGGCCGTCCAGTCCGGCTCCGGCCTCTGGCACCAGTTGCTAAACCGTCCCGATTCCTATCTCGAGACCTCCGCTTCCGCGATGTTCGTCTACGCACTAGCCCACGGCATCAACCGCGGCTGGCTCGACGCCAAGGCCTACGGGCCCGCCGCCTCAGTCGGTTGGAACGCGGTCGCCAGCCAGGTCAATGTTCGCGGCCAGGTCGAAGGCACCTGCATCGGCACCGGCATGGGTTTCGATCCGATGTTCTACTACCGCCGCCCCACCAGCGTGCTCGCAGCCCACGGCTACGGCCCGGTCCTGATGGCCGGCGCCGAAATGATCATCTTCAGGAATAACCTCGGAGCCCGCGACACGACAACAGGCGGAGGAATGCAGTTCGAGCCAGCCCCTTGAACCGATCCACGCGATGAAGGTCATCCTCACGGTTGCCGCGCTCATGCTGTCTCTTGGCTGTGCCTGCCAGGCCCGCACGATCTCACCGGCGCCCTCCGCATCCTCCCGCGCCGAGTACAATTTCAATCCCGGCTGGAAGTTCATCCGCGCCGACGTCCCAGGCGCCGACAAGCCCTCCTTCGATGATTCATCCTGGACCGACGTCGGGACGCCACACACCTGGAACGACGTCGACTCGTACCGGAAGCTCATCAACCACTCGGGCGGCGACGTCGGCATCTACCAGGGTATCGGCTGGTACCGGAAACACTTTCGCCTGCCCGACTCCGCGCACGGCAAGAAGGTGTTCCTCATCCTCGACGGACTCCGGCAGGCAGCAACGTTCTACGTCAACGGCACCCGCGTCGGGCTCTACGAGAACGGCGTCACACGCTACGGCCTCGACCTCACTCCCTACGTGAATTTCGGCGCCATCGACAACGTGCTCGCCGTGCGTGTCGACAACCGGACCACCTACCGCGAGGCCTCCTCGGGCGTCGTTTTCCAGTGGGAGTCCAAAGCCTTCAACCCCGACTTCGGCGGGATCAATCGCGACGTGTCGCTCTGGATCACAGGGCCGATCTATCAGACCTTCCCGGTCTACGACGGCCTCCGTACGACGGGCGTTTACGTGTATCCGGAAAACATCGACCCCGCGCGACACCGCACCGGCGTCGGCGTCGAGTCGCAGGTGCGCAACGATTCCGGCGCCCCCGCAATCATCACCCTCTCCGTAGCCGTCATCGACGCCTCCGGCATCGTCCAGGCCCGCTTCGACGGCCAGTCGGCTCACTTTTCCGCCGGCCAGACGCGCACCCTCTCCGCCTCCGGCACGCTCGAGCACGCCCGGTTCTGGGACGTCGACGACCCCACTCTCTACACAGTCCGCACTTCCCTCTCCGTGGACGGCCGCGTGGTCGACACCTGTGATACGCGCACCGGCTTCCGCGAAACCTCCTTCCGCGGCGGAGCCGGCACCGGCGGCGTCTATCTCAACGGCCGTTTCCTCTGGCTCACCGGCTACGCTCAACGTTCCGTCGACGATTGGGCCGGTCTCGGCCAGGCCTACCCAGACTGGATGCACGAGGCCAATGCCGAGCTGATCCGCGCCTCCCACGCCAACTATATCCGCTGGATGCACACCGCTCCCCAGGCCGTCGATGTCCACGCCTGCGATCGTTTCGGTATCGTCGAGGTATGCCCCGCCGGCGACAAGGAGCACGACGTCCAGGGCCGTCAGTGGCAGCAGCGCGTCGAGGTCATGCGCGACACGATCATCGCCTACCGCAACAACCCCAGCATCCTCTTCTGGGAAGCCGGCAACCAGGTGATCAGCCCCGACCACATGCGCGAAATGGTCAACCTCCGAAAGACCTGGGACCCCCACGGCGCTCGCGTCATGGGAGTGCGCCACGGCGATGACAACGCCGCCGCCGCCGCGATCACGGACATCGCCGAGTACTACGGCGTGATGATCGGCCAGGACCCGCGCACCGACTCGCTTCCCAACCGCTCCGCGATCTTCCGCGGCTACAGCGCCGAACGCCGAGACCGGGCTCCCCTCATCGAGTGCGAGGACCTCCGGGACGAGGCATTCCGCGGCATCTGGGACAATTATTCGCCGCCGCACTTCGGCTTCCAACAAGGCCCCAAGGACACCTACGACTGGACCTCCGAGTCCTTCTGTCTCCAGGCCGCCCGCCGTTATCACGATTACATGATCAACCGAATCGACAACCCGGCCCCCGCCCACTCCAAGTGGTCCGCCTACGCCTCGATCTATTGGTCCGACTCCGACGCCGACGGACGCCAGCAAAGCAGCGCCGTCCTTCGCGTCAGTGGCAAGGTCGACGCCGTGCGTCTCCCCAAGGAGGCTTTCTACGTGTACCGCGTGATGCAGAATCCCGCCCCCGATCTCCACATCATCGGCCACTGGACCTACCCCTCCGGCACCGTGAAGACCGTCTACGTCGCCGCCAACCATTGCGACGCCGTCGAGCTCTTCGTCAATGGGAACCCCCTCGGCACAGTGACTCGTCCCGAATACGGCTGCATCTACGCCTTCCCGAAGGTCGCATTCGAACCCGGTACGCTGTCCGCCGTCGCCACTCTGAACGGCCGGGTCGTCGCCCGGGAACGCCTCGAAACCGCCGGCCCGCCCGCCGCCCTGCGCCTCACGCTCCACACCGGCCCCGGCGGCCTTCAAGCCGACGGCTCCGACGTGGCGCTCGTCGACTTCGAGGTCGTCGACGCCCAGGGCCGGCGTTGCCCCACCGACGAAAGTCGCGTCGACTTCGCCGTCACCGGCCCCGCGATCTGGCGCGGCGGTCTCAACGCGGCCATCCCCGATTCGACTAACAACCTGTATCTGGATACCGAATGCGGCATCAACCGCGTGGCCGTCCGCTCCACCCTTAAACCCGGCCTTATCACGATCACCGCCGCGCGCAAGGGCCTCCCGCACGCTACCCTGGAGCTCCAGGCTCGGCCGGTGCTGATCGACCACGGACTCGAGCTTATGCCCCCGGGCGAACCGCCCGCCCCGGCCCCGCTGCCAAACTGAGCTTCGGAACGGTTCGCTGAGGTTTGAACGGGCGACGATGAGGTCCTTCGACAGGGAAGCCGGAGGCTTAAGCGATGAGGTAGGCGCCCATGGGCCGGGCTGGTCCCGAAGAAACAAAATGAGGACTCAGTCCCGCCTATCCCGACGCAATCCACCCATCACCGTTCCGTCTCCTTCGCCGCCCTCTCAATTCCTTCTGCCGGCCTTCCCTGTCTCGGTTCGAGCCGGTAGACTCTGAAGTGCCGGATCCGGAGATGGCTCCACACGGTGCGGAAAGCGAACCAGCCGCTCGTGTAGGGCGCGGGGTCGTCGTAGGCGAAAAGGCGCCGGCCGTCGCGGTAGTATTCAATCGTCCCTCCGGCCGCGAGCAGCGCGATCTGCTGCGAAACGTTCGGCTCGATCAGATACTCCTTCGCCTTCAAGTCCTGCGTCGGCAACAGCGGACGATCTCCGGTCCGACCCACGTATCGCCGGAATCGCGTAGTCGTGTTGTAATTACCGCCTAGTCCGACGTAATAGCAGCGAAGCTCATCGTAGTCCGCAAATTTGCCGCTTCGATGCGAGGCGAAGAGATCGTCCGGCGTGCGCACGTCCCGCGCCATCCAAAAGCAGTTCAAATCGCTCACCCGGTCGTTGGGACCGCCCGCCTTCACTGCCGTCGCCTCATAGGTGATCAGGATCGGCCCGCTGAACGGTTTCCGAAACCAGAGCGAGCAGCCCCGCGGCACGTCGATGTCGAGCACACACCCGCCGGCCGTCACCGATCCGCCCTTCTCGAGCTCCGCTGTCCACTGCCCGGTGCCGTGCTCGAAGTCATCCGATGCCAGTTTCGCCACAATCGCAAATCGCCCATCGGGAGAGGCCGGAATGTTTTTGGCGAACGCGGAGCAAGCGAAGAGAACAAAAAAGTAGAAGCGAGAAGTGATGAGCGAGGAGCAGGAAGGATTCCAGCGACGCCGGGAGCCGGCGAGGCTCGGTGCCCGCGTAATAGGGGCGCGAGAACCGCGTCTCGCGTCCGCCAGCGATCCGCCTTCAGCGGCTTCGGAGCTCTGGTGCATGTCCGGATTGGGAAAGCGGAGCCGAGGCTCCGCTCTCGTTCACAAACGCCCCGTCGCAGCGCGCCTTGCGACAGGACTCCTTCTTCGCTCCAGATCGACGTGCTGTCATTCTTCTCGATTCCCGCTCCTCGCTTCTTCCGCTCACTTCGCCTTCGCGATCTGCACGGCAAACACCTGCGTGGGACCAAACATGTTGGAGCGGAAAATCACCCACTTCTGATCCGGCGAAAACGTCACGTTGGGCTCCAGGCGATAATCCTGGCGGCTCATGTTTACCAACTTCTCCGAGATCAGTCGCCCGGGTTGGATCAAGTTCGCCGAATTCGGGGCCTTGATGCCCGCGACATCGGGCACCTTCCTAGGACGAAACAGGTATAGCCATTTCCCGTTTGGGGCATGCGCGACCATGTCGCTGTCTCCGCCGTCGCCCGCGAACATCGTGCCGTCCTTCGAGACGTTGTAGTGGACGGACCATTCGTTCCGCCGCAGCGCGTACCAGGTGTTGTGTCCCGTCGCGATGTCGTATCCGGCAAGCCAGAATACCTCCCCGCGAGGCGTCTGGAGATCATACCAGATGGTCTTCCCGTCCGGGCTGAAAAATTCATGCCCCCAGATCTCCATGTTCATGGTGCGCGTGTGCACTTTGGTCAGATGCGTTCCGTCCGTGTGGATCGTCCACAGGCGGTTCACCTCGTGCCACGGTCCTTCGTGACAAAACATGATCAGATTCGGATCTGTCGGCGAAAATTGCACATGATTCAACCACTCCTTCTGCCGGAGGATCACTGTGATCTTGCCGGTGGCGATATTGAGCGTGAACAGCGACATCGGCGGCTCCGAACGGATGCGCATGAGGTGCTGGTGGAGCCGCAGTTCCTTGGCCGTCGCAAAGGACATCGGCCTGCCGTCCGGCCACTTCGCCGTGTATTCGGGCCTTGGATGCTCCGGCTCCTGCCTGTGCGCCGCGCCGTGCTGCCAGCCCCGGTCCTCCACTTCGGAATACGTCCCTGCCATCAGGGTCTCGTCCGCGTTCACGCTGGATACGCCGCCCTTCGGCACCACCGCGATCCGACGCGTCGCTTTCGTCTCGAGGTTCGTCGCAAAGATCCAGTTCTCGCCATCCTTCCGCTCCGAATAGTAGACGTCGCCGGTCTTGTGGCCGACAACGATCACATGGACCCGCCCTGCGACCAGCGGTTCGACCTTCCGCGTGCCAAGGTCGATCGTCGAAATACCCTCGCGCGTCATCACCACCATCTTCTTCCCGTCCGGCGAATACGCATTCAGGTTGAAATATAGGCTCGAGGTCCCGGGCTCGTCCGAGAGTCGGATGACCCGGTGGCCTGTGTCCGAATCGATCCATTCGCGGGGAGGCTCCGTCGCGGCAAGGACGGGAAGGGAAATGGCAATGAACAGAACCGGCAGGAAGGGGAATTTCATGGGGAGCGTCCGATACAATAATGCCTGCTGTCGGGACTGAAACACCACAATGTTCAGACCGTCCGAATCTTTGGCCCGTTGCGCCAACCGCCGCGACCGGCCACCCGTCGATTCGACACCCAAGCGTCCCAACTCCCTTCCCCGATGTCCATTACCCGCTATGCCTTCGTCGGCACCGGTGGCCGCGCCATCAGTTTCATCGAACCGCTCGTCACCACCTACCGCGATTCCAATGAACTGGTCGCCCTCTGCGACCTCAGTCCCGCGCGGATGGCTTACTACAACGGCCTGCTCGCGTCTGAATGGGGGGGCCGCGCCGTGCCCGCCTTCACCCCAGACCGTTTCGACGAAATGCTCCGTACCACGCGCCCCAACGTGGTTTTCGTCTGCACGACCGACGGCACCCACCACGAGTACATCATCCGCGCCTTGCGCGGAGGCTGCGATGTCATCACCGAAAAACCGCTCACGATCGACGCCGCCAAGTGCCGTGCCATCCTCGAAGCCGTGCGCGATACCGGCCGCCGCGTACGTGTGGCCTTCAACTACCGCTGGGCCCCCTTCCGTACGAAGGTTAAGGAGCTGGTCGCCGCGGGCACCATTGGCCGCGTGCGTTCGGTCAACCTCGAGTACCTCCTGGACACCAACCATGGCGCGGACTACTTCCGCCGCTGGCACGCGCACGCCGACGAGTCGGGCACCCTCCTTGTCCACAAGAGCACCCATCACTTCGACCTCGTAAACTGGTGGCTCGATGCCATCCCGCGCCAGGTTTTTGCGTACGGGGACCTCGTCTTTTACGGCAAGAAAAACGCGGAGGCCAGGGGCGCCGGGGCGCTCGCGGCTTATCCGCGCTACACCGGGCACCCCGAGGCGAAGAATGACCCCTTCTACCTGGACCTCGACGAGTCGGAGCCTTTCCGGAAGATTTACCGCGCCGGCGAGGCCGACTCCGGATACATCCGCGATCGCAATGTCTTTCGCGACGACATCACGATCTTCGACCAAATGTCGCTCAACGTGCGCTACCGCACCGGCGAACTTTTGACGTACTCGCTCACGTGTTACAGCCCGAGGGAGGGCATGCGTGTCTGCTTCAATGGCGACCGCGGTCGATTGGAGTACCACGAATTCATTGGCACGCACATGAACCGGGCGGTCCGGCCGAAGGATTTCACGCTCGACCACAAGCCGGGCGCCGAAGCCGAGGGCGAGTGGATCCGGGTGTATCCGCACTTCAAAAACAGCTATCTCGCTCCGGTTGAGGCTCAGCACGGCCCGCATGGCGGCGCCGATGAGATTCTCTGCCGCTCCTTCTACGACCCGAGCTCGCCCACGACCGACCCGCTCGCCCGATTTGCCGGCCACGAACAGGGCGCTGCGTCTATCCTTGTCGGCATCTCCGGCGTCGAATCCATCCGCCGCAACCAACCCGTGAACCTCCTCGACCTGGTACCGCTCAGGCCCGAGGCGACGAAACTGAGCGAACTGGTGTGAGCGGACGAAATGGAATCGAGGAGCGGGAAGAGAGGATCGGGGATTATTCCAGCGCGCCGATGTCGCGCTTAAGGAACGTCAAAACTTCAGGAATCGTAGCGTCGGATCCCCTCCCCAAGGGACAGGCCAATTTTCTCCCCCCGCACCTCCCCCCAAGGGACAGGCGGATTTCGGGAGCCGGCGGATTTCGGGAGCCCGGGAGCCGTAAATGCCCCACCCCTTCGCGATCCATTAGGGACAGGCAAATTTTCAGCAAATCGGCTATCCCACCGACTTTCCTGCTCCCCCTGCGCAAGGGACGGGCAGTTTTCCCGATGCCCCGTGCCAAGGGACAGGCAGATTTTACGAAGCGCGAAAGCCGTCTGACTTTTCGATCTCGCCTCGGACGCGTTTTTCCCCCGGAAGCGTACCCA
>JAJXYI010000598.1 GCA_021780625.1 bacterium
TACCGGCCGATTCCGTCGGCGGGCCTGCGCGAAGGCCTCGGTGATCGCCTTGGCGCAGGGTCGGAGGACTACTGCGCAGGCATGAACGGGATGAAAGGGATGGGAAACGGGATCGGAAAATGCTGAAAGGCTGAAATTGGAGCCAGGCCCGGCCCACTCGCCCGTTCGACTCCGCTCAGGGTGCGATACTGCAGAGGTTGGCCCTACCACGCGCCAGCGTCCGCGGGACAGCGCTAAAATCATTCTCGCTGCTCGCTCCTCACTTCTCGCTTCTTTCAGTTTATCAGGGTGCACTTACGCCTCGCCACCACAGTCGTCGGCGAGAAGGCTTTGAGGGTCCCCAGCCCGGCGAATGTCTGCCCCGTCGCGAAGCCCCCTGTTTCGAACGCACCCTTTGGTGATCAGTCTTGCTGTAGGCGCGATCGGCTTCGCCTTGAACGGCTTCGGGCTGAGTGTCGTGGGCAACTCGCAGGTCGTCGCAGGCGGCGTGCTCTCGCTGCTGGTGGCCACGGTTTATGGTCCCTGGTGGGGGGCGCTTTCGGCGGTCCTCGCCTTTTCTCGGACTTGGTTGATGTGGAATCACGGGGTCGGAGTCGTGCTCATGACGGCCGAGGCCTTCGCTGTGGGCCTGTGGGTGCGTCGCGGCAGGCAACCGCTCATGGCCGATGCCCTGTTCTGGGCGAGTCTCGGGTTTCCCGCCGCGCTCGCCTGGTCCGTGCTTCTCGGGCGGCAGCCTTTCCCCTTCAATTGGATCGAGCCCAGCAAGGATGCCTGCAACGGCATCGTGGCGGCCCTGGTGGTGCAACTGGTCGTCCAATCGGGCTGGTTCAAGCGCATGGCGTCGCCGTGGACTCCGCCCGCCGACGGCGGCCGTCTGCATCGGACGTTGTTCAGGCGTTTCAGCCTCATCGCCGCGCTTCCGGTGGCGGTGCTCAGCATGATCGCCGGTCACACGTTCAATGAATCCACACGCGCCAGGTCGGAGCACGCCATGCTCGCGCTCGCAACCCAGGCCCGGACGCGCCTGTCGGCTCTGATCGTCGAACGGCAAAGGGCACTCTCGGCGCTCGCTTTCTGCGTATCCACGAAAGCGGGTTTCGATCCTGCTCAGGCAACTGCCCGACTCGAACAGACCTATGTCGCTTTCCCCGGCTTCAAGACCCTGGCGATCGCCGACGCCCGCGGACGTGTCGTCGCAAGCTGGCCGCAACTCGGCGCGGACGGCAAACCGATCGCGGAGGGAGCGCAATCCATCGCGGACCGCGGTTATTTTCGCGCCGTGCGCGACTCCAGGCGGCCTTTTGTCGGCGGCGTGTTTCAGGGACGCGGCTATGCTCGGGATCTGGTCGTCGCACTGAGCGTGCCACCTCCTTCAACCTCGGGAAAACCCTGGGTGATCGAAGGTTCGCTCGACCTCAGTGACCTTCTCCACGGGCTTTCCTCAGTCATGAAGGATCGCGTCAGCCAGTTCCTCGTCGTCGACCGGCGGCAGCGGATTGTGTTGGCGAGCGAGAGCCTGGGCCTTTCGCCGCTCACCGACGCCCGTCAGTCCAGCTTCTATCAGGCCGCGTCTCGCGCGCCGGGCCCCGTGTTCACTTACCAAAGGCGCGGCCTGCAGGACTTGGTCGGGGAACGTTACCTGGCCGCGGCAACCGTCGAGCCGAACACCGGCTGGCGTATCCTCGTGCAGGAACCCCAGTGGCACACCCAAAGGGCCATCGTGGGGTTTTATCTGCTCGCGCTGTTCTGGGTCTTCCTGTCCGTCGGCGCAGTGGCGTTCCTGGCCCGCGACACGGCGCTGGAGATCACCCGCCCCCTCTCCGATCTCGCGGCTTCGACCCGCGCATTGCAGTCGGGAAAGTCCGAGCCGCCGGGCCTCGAGGGCAATCCCGCCATCCCCGAGGAGATTCGCCAGCTCGGCTCCGATCTCCACGCCACGGCCCTGATGCTCAGCCAGGCCAATGCCGAACTCGCCCGCGCAATTGGCGAGCGCGATCTGTCGAACTCCCGCCTGAGGGAGCTTCTCGCCCAACTCGACGAAAAGGTCCGGGAACGCACCCAGCAGCTCGAGATCGCACGCTCGATCTCCGAAAGGGCCAACAGCGCCAAAAGCGAGTTTCTCGCCAATATGAGCCACGAGCTGCGCACCCCTCTCCACGCGATCCTCGGCATGTCCGAATTGCTCACGCGCGGCATCCACGGCCCCCTCGCCACAGGGCAGGAGGAGTGCCTCCGCCTCATCGACGAAAGCGGACGCCACCTGCTCGCGCTCATCAACGACATCCTCGACCTGTCCAAGATCGAGGCCGGCCAGATCACGCTCGAACTCCAGCCCGTGATGGTGCGCTCCCTGTGCGACGCGAGCATCCGCATGGTCCGCGACGTCGCACGCCGGAAAAAACTCCACCTTCAGCTCGAGATCGACGACAGGGTCGTCGAAATCATGGCCGACCCCCGCCGGCTCAAGCAGATCCTCGTCAATCTGCTGTCGAACGCCGTCAAGTTCACCAACGAGGGAGGGCAGGTCGGCCTCCGGATCCATCCCGATCCCGCCGGCTCCCACGTCGTGCTCACGGTCTGGGACACCGGCATCGGCATCGCCGCCACCGATCTGCCCCGCCTGTTTCAGTCCTTCGTCCAGATCGACAGCCAGCTCGCCCGGCGCTTCGAGGGAACCGGCCTCGGCCTCGCACTGGTGAAGAAGCTCGCCGAATTGCACGGAGGCGACGTCCTGGTTGAAAGCGAGCCCGGCAAGGGCAGCTCCTTCAATGTCCGCATCCCCCTCGCGCCTCTCGCCCCCGTCGCGCCGCCTGCCATCCGCCCGCTCGGCGCCGACACACCTCCCCGTTTCCGGCGCGCGCCCTTCGCTCTCATCGCCGAGGACAACGCCACCAACGTCCGCATCCTCGGCGAATATCTCAGCCGGTTCGGCTGGCGTCTGATTTTCGCGACCACCGGCACCCAGGCCGTGGATCTCGCCTCCCGCCGCCTGCCCGACATCGTCCTCATGGACGTTCAGATGCCGGAGATGGATGGCATCGAGGCCACCCGCCGACTGGCCCGCGATCCGCGCACGGCCCACATTCCGATCGTCTGCGTCACGGCGCTCGCGATGCCCGAGGACAGGGAGGCCTGCCTCGCAGCGGGGGCGCGTGCGTATCTGAGCAAGCCCTACGAAATGGCGGAACTGCTCAGGGTCATGGCCGGGCTCCTGCCCGACCTGGCCGAACCCGGCCCCGCCGGCCCCCCTTCATGAACTCACGGGCAACCCCCATCACGATCCTCGTGGCCGACGACGACCTGCGAGGCCTCAAATTCCTCGAAGGGCTGCTCACCAGCGAGGGCTACCGGCTGCAGTGCGCCACCGACGGCGCTCAGGCCATCGCCCTCGCCGAGGCCGAGCCCCCCGACGTGATCCTGCTCGACGTCATGATGCCGGGCATGGACGGCTTTGAAGTCTGCCGGCGGATACGCGCCCTCCCGAAGCTCAACCAGATCCCCATCGTCCTGCTCACGGCCCTCGACGATCGCGAGTCGAGGCTCGAGGGACTCGACGCGGGCGCGGACGACTTTCTCACCAAACCCTTCGACTCCGCGGAACTGCTGATCCGCCTGCGCACGATCAGCCGCCTCAACCGCTTTCGCGCGCTGTCCGAGGAACGCGAGCGCTTCGAACAGGTGGTCGCCTTTTCTCCCGATGGCATCGTGCTGCTCGACGGGGGCGGCCGAATCCTGCTCGCGAATCGCGAGTTCGCCCGGCTCGGCGGGATCCAGGATCCGTCCGAGGCAAGGGGGCAGGATTTCTTCGACTGGCTCAATCCCGACGACGCCGGTCGCCTGCGTTGCGCCATCGGCTCCTCCGCGGCGAGCGGCGGTCCGGCGATCACGGAAGTCTCCATTGCGGCCGATCTCGAGCCCACCGCCGCCACCGTCGAGGCCACCGTCCAGCATGTTCCCTGGAAAGGCGAGCAGGCCGTCCACCTCGTGTTGCGCGACGTCAGCGAGAAGAAGCGGCTGGAGCTGCAGGTGATGCGGTTTCAACGCATCGAACTGCTCGGAGAGCTGGCGGGCAGCGTGGTGCACGACATGAACAACGTCCTCAGCGCCGTGAGCGGAAATCTCTCCCTGCTCGAGATGCAGCTTCATCTCGACGAGGAGGCGAAGGCCCGCATGGAGACGATCGTTCACAGCGTGCAGCGCGGGCACGGGATTCTCCGGCAGCTTCTGGCCTTCACCCGGGGCTCCGACGGCACGATGAAGCCCGTCGCCGTGGCCGACGCGATTCATGAGGTCGTCGATCTTCTCCGGCCGATGATGAAGTTCCAGGTTCGGATTGTCTGCGACGTGGCAGTAAATCTGCCCTCCGTCGACGCCGACCCCAACCAACTCCACCAGGTCCTGATGAACCTCTGCGTCAACGCCCGCGACGCGATGCCTGCCGGCGGAGAGTTATCCATCCGGGCGCGATGGGTGAGCGTCACGGCGTCCGGCGCCCCGCGCCTCGCCCCCGAGGCACGCCCGGGCGACTACGTCGTGATCGAGGTCGGGGACACAGGCTCCGGCATGACCCCCGAGGTGCGATCGAAGATCTTTGCCCCGTTCTTCACCACCAAGCCCGAGGGCAAGGGCACCGGCCTGGGACTCGCCACCGTGCTCCGCCTTGTCCGCCGCCACCGGGGCTTCGTCACCGTCGAAAGCGAACCGGGCAGGGGATCGCGTTTCTCCTGCTACCTGCCGGTCGGCTGACTCCGAGTGATCGTGGACGCAGAACGCGGAGGTCGGGGCCAGATGCCATCTGTCCTCCGTCCTCTGCCCTCCGGGTTCAGTCGCCCATCGTTTGCGAGGTCAGCGCGGCAGTTGCGCAGCGAGCGCGTAGATCAGCGCGGAGTTCCAGTTGATCGCGATCTCGTTGGTCCGGAAATCCCGCTCGTCGTCGTGCCAGTCCGCAGGTCCCGGGTTGGGACCGCCCACCAGATAGCCGGGCCAGGGAGGGATAATCCCGTCGGAGGCCGAACGCCGGTCGTGCGGGTTCATCGGGGGCTCGAACCCGAGCCCGGTCACGTACGAGCGTCCGTGGACGTTTCGGCCGAATAGATAGTGCAGCGCGTCGAGCATCGCAGCCCGAAAGGCTTTGTCTCCGGAGATCCGATACGCAGTCTCAAGGTTCATCGTCTGGCGGGCGACGCAGCCGTTGCCGCCCCAATAGTAGATGTCGCCGAGCGGACGTCCATAACCGTCGGCCCGCGCCGTGGCTACGATCCGGTCGGCCGTCGCCACGATGTTTTTGCGAACCTCGGCGAGCAGCGCGGGGTCGCGGCCGGGGCGCGTGGAGAGTGCATACCTGAAGTATCCGAGGTTCTGGACGTCGCCCCAATCCCAGTGCTGCTCGACCTTGGCCTTTGAGGCGCGGATACGGGCCTCCAGGTCGCCGAGCACGGCTTTGTCTCCCGTCGCCTCCCAGAGCTCCGCTGCGGCCCAAAGTCGAATGGGGGCATCGTCGGTCGCATATTCTCCGGTGTGAAACTCCGACTGATCGCAGTGATGCTCGGCCGGATGCGCGAGCAGGAAGGCGTAGCTCTTTCGCGCGGCCGCCAGGCAGCGGTCCGCGTACGCGGCGTCGTACGGTCGGATGTCCCGCGACATCTCCGCCATCATCGCCACAAAGTCCGCCGTCGCCTCGCTGCTCCACGGCACAAAATAGCGCGGGGCGGACTCCTGCGAGGGCATGATAAAGGGGCAGAAGTTCAGCGCCGAAATCTTGTGATACACCGATCCGTCGGGCGCCTGCATCTTGAACAGCCAGTCGGTCTCCCACTTCACGTTCGCCAGGTAGTCGGGAATGCGTCCGCCGGATTCCGGCAGGTCCAGGCCGATCTTTTCGATGCGCGGCCCGAAGTCCTCCCATGCCCTCAGCATGCTTCCAACAGTCACGCCCGCGTTCACGACGTACTTGTTGTAGTCGCCGGCGTCATGCCAGCCACCCGTGCCGTCCAGCTTCTCGTGTTTGCCGTTGATGTAGTCGGTCCACGCGTCGTTGAGATGGCAGGCGTCCTGATGAAACGTCACACCCTCGTACGTGGTGGTGACCGCCGTGCCGCAGCGCCACAGGTACATCGCCCGGGTCACGAGGATGAACGGGTCGCGGTAGACGTCGTTGCCGACTTGGAACGGAGCCGAGCTGCCGACGCCGGGAATTTCGACTCGGTACTCGCCGGCCTTCGTGACGGCGGAAAAATCCACGTGCGCCAACCGCTCGCCGGTGTCGCGGTCGAGCACGGGAGCAGAGGCCTTGCCCGTGAAGACGACGGCGCCGGTGGCCGTGTCGATCACGTCGAATGTCGAGCACGGTGCGTCGACCGAGGCCAGTTTTTGGGCTTCGGGCAGGTAGCCCACGGTGTCCAGCCGGATGGGGTTCACGGGAGTCGCGGCGCTCAGGGCGCAGCTCAATGAGAATGTGGCGATGACGGAGGAAAGGATTCGAGGGAAAGGCGAGGCCATGGAGCGAGGGTTTGAGGAGCGAAGCCGGCGCAAACGCCGGAGAAGGGGATGGGCGGCCGTTGTAGCGCTAAATTGAATTCGCAGGAAACGGCGGCGGGATTCAGTCATTTGAGATGAGGGGAGAACGGCTCGGGCCCGCATCCTGTTTTTTCTGGGGAATGCTCCTCCGGGCTGCGCCACCGCAGGGCGTCCGCTCCTCAGCGGTCCCCTGCGTACAGGGAGCGAAAACGGGCGGGCGAGACTCCGTGCACCGATTTGAATACGCGCGAAAAATGGTACGGATCGGGATAGCCCGCTCGCTCCGCCACTTCTTTCACCAGACCGCCGGTTCGGATCAGGTCGAGCGCCGCCCGGTTCATTTTGCGCCGGATCAGGTAGCGGTACGGGCTCACCCCCTGGTAGCGGCGAAACAGGCGCGTGAGCGTCGAGCGGTCGATTCGAAGCGCTGCGAGCAGGTCCTCGAGCGAGACCATCGTTCCGCTCTGGTCGTCGATCCGGGCCTTGCACCGCAGAAAGGTTTCGCGCGAGCGGTTGACGAGGCCCGGACGCTCCCGCACCGCCTGCTCGAGCTTGAGCAGGAGCAGGTCGAGCACCGCCTGGCATATCTGCCTGGCAAGCGCCGTGTGCTCGTGTCCCTCCCTCAACATCCATTCGAACAGTTCCCGGATTTCGATCGGATCCGCCACCTGCACGGTCGACCCAAAGGCCGGAGCGCAGGACTCCAGCCGGCGGGCTGCGTCCCGACCGCTCAGGCAAAGGAAATACTTCACCATCGTTGATCCCCGCGCCACCGCGATGCGGTGGGGCATGTCGAGCCCATATGCAAACAGCGTACCGGGCCCCAACGCGAGCGGGGCACCGCTCCCGAATGTCGCCTCGCCCAGGCCTTCCGCCACGTATTCGAGCGTGACGAACGGATAGGTCTGTCGCTG
>JAJXYI010000367.1 GCA_021780625.1 bacterium
AGAAGACCGGCGATGAGGAGATCGACCTTCTGGTTTACAACCCGGCCTGGCAACCGGACTCGCGCAAACCCGACTTTTTCCTGTTCTCGAACGAGCTCCAATACCTGAAGCGAGCCGTGGTGGCGGTCAAACCATGGCACACCGACGTGTTCACCCCCGGCGTGCTCAAGGCGACGCCGGAGATCTTCACCTTCCTCGAGAAAAACGTCGTCCAGCAGGCCGCGCGCCTGTTCCCACCGCAGGCCGGAGGCGAGGAGGACGACGTCACCAAGATCCTCGTCCTGCCGGCCCTCCCCACGACCGAACCCTACCGCTCCCAGAGCGTGGAGCTGCTCAAGGAGCGAGGGATCGACGCGATCATCTCATTCCGCTCGATGCTCATCGACCTGATCGAGTCGGTTGAAACCAACCGAAACTACGGCAAGAGCGACACGCTCCAGGTGATCCGCGTGCTGAAGAACTACGACCTGCTGAAGGACACCCAGCTCGACCTGCTTTCCCTGCGCGACACCCGCCGCGCACCGCAGCCGCGCTGACGCCGGGAGCACTCGCACCTTGCACGAGGGCCCGGCGCGCACCTAAGGTCCCGCAGCCATGATTCATCCCACCGCGATCATCGAGGACGGAGCCCAGCTCGGCGTGGACTGCGACATCCAGGCGTACGTCGTCATCAAGCGCCATGTCGTGCTCGGCGATCGAGTCTCCGTCCACGCGTTTTCAGTGATCGGAGGCGATCCCCAGTACCTGCGCTTCGATGGCGCCACGGTAAGCGCCGTGCGGGTCGGGTCCGGCACGGTGATTCGCGAGCATGTGACCATCAATCGCTCGATCTACGAGGGCCGCGCGACCGTGGTCGGTGAGAACGGATTTCTCATGGCCGGCAGCCACCTCGCACATGATTGTCAGCTAGGTGCGAACGTCGTGGTTGCAAACCAGGCGCTGCTGGCTGGACACGTTACCGTCGACGACAACTGCTTTGTGGGCGGCAATGCGGCGGTGCATCAATTCGTGCGTGTGGGCGAGGGGACGATGATTGGCGGGACGGCCCGAATCACCCGGGACCTCGCACCGTTCACCCTCGTTGCCGAACGCGACGAAGTGTCGGGCCTGAACCTGATCGGGCTCAAGCGCCGCGGCGTGCCGCGCGAGGCGATCCGCGAGCTCAAGGAGGCGTTTCGCGAGGTGTATTATACTCCTGGCAACATCCGGGAGACGGCGCGGTTTGCGCTCGAGAGCGGACGGTTCACGAGCCGCGAAGCGCAGGTCTTCCTGACTTTTTTCCGCGAGGGCAAACGGAGCTTTGCGCGGCCCGCCCGCGGCGGCTCGGGCGGCGAGGCTTCGGAGGAGTGAGCCATGCTGGCCTTCACCTGCGGCGATCCGGCGGGCGTCGGGCCCGAAATTATCGGACGCTGGCTTGCGGACCATCCGAACGAGGCGAAGGGCATCGCGGTGATCGGCGCGGAGTCCTGGCTCGAAACCCTGCCGGCTGCGGGTGCGCGCGTCGCGGTGGGTGAAGGCGGCTTTGCGGCGCGGCCGGGCAAGCCGACCGAAGAGGGAGCCCGGATCGCTTGGGCCGCGATGGAGCGTGCCGCCGAGGGCACCCGGCGGGGCGAGTTTGGCGGCGTGGTGACAGGCCCCGTGAGCAAGGAGTGGCTCGCCCGGGTCGGCTACAAGTTTCCGGGGCAGACCGAGTTTTTCGCGGCGCGATGGGGTGGGGAGCCGACGATGGCCTTCTCCGGCGGGAGGCTGCGGGTGGTGCTGCTGTCCTGGCACATTCCGCTGCGCGAAGTGCCGGGCGTGCTGACGCCGGCGAACTTCGTGCGCACGATCGTGGCGGCGGACGAACTCGCGCGCGCCGAGGGAGTGGCCGCACCGCGCATCGGCGTCTGCGGAATCAACCCCCACGCCGGCGAGGCGGGATTGCTCGGACGCGACGAGATTGACGTCATTGAACCCATTCTCGCCCCGCTGCGCGAACGTTTCCCGGGCCTCTCCCGCTGCGAACCGGGCGACACGCTGTTCGGCCGGCAGCTCCGCGGCGAGTTCGACGTGGTGCTTGCGATCTATCACGACCAAGGCCTCGCACCATTGAAGGTGATCGATTTTGACTCGAGCGTGAACATCACGCTCGGGCTTCCGCATGTGCGGACGAGTCCCGATCACGGCACGGCGTTCGGGATCGCAGGGCAGGGGAAGGCGTCCCCCACGAGCTTCTCCAATGCGGTGGCGCTTGCGCGTCGGCTGGTCGCGTTTCGCGCGGCGCGCGGCAGTGGGAAGGTCTGAGCGCGTTCGCCTCGGCGGCCGCTGGCGGACTCAGCGCTGCCGCTTGCGGTCGATCTCGAGGTAGGTCTTGCGCTGCATCAGGCCCTCATAGAGCTCGAGCAGTCGCACGCCCTCGCGGGGTTTGACCATGTCGCGGCGCGTGGCCGCGTCGATCTGCGCCTTCATCCTACGGCAGAGCTCCTCCTGCTGGTACTGCACGCCTTCGATCACGTCGGCGATGCGGCTGCCGCTGAGCGCCTCCTCGATGTAGAAGCCGTTGGGCTCGTCGTCCTCGAGGAAGACGTGGACCTCGTTCACGCGACCGAACAGGTTGTGCAGGTCGCCCATGATGTCCTGGTACGCGCCCGTGAGGAAGATGCCCAGGTAGTAGGGCTTTCCGTTGAGTGGATGGACGTTCAGGTAGTCCTTGGTGTCTTGGAGGTCGATGAAGCTGCTGATCTTGCCGTCGGAGTCGCAAGTGATGTCGACGAGGATGGCATTGACGCTCGGGCGTTCCTTGAGCCGGTGCAGCGGGGCGATGGGGAAGAGTTGCTTGAGGGCCCAGTGGTCGATGAGTGACTGGAACACCGAGAAGTTGCACACGTACTGGTCAGCGAGCAGCCGGTTGAGCTCGTGCAGTTCCTCGGGCTGGTAACCCTGGTCGTTGCCCTCCTTCACGATTTGCTCGCAGATCTGCCAGAACAACTGCTCGGCGGCGGCCCGGTTCTCGAGGTCGAGATAGCCGAGATTGAAGAGCGAAAGCGCCTCCTCCTTCTTCTGGACGGCGTCGTGGAAACGCTCGAGCCGGCCCAGGCGGGCCTTGTTCTTCAGCATCACCTCGAGGTCGGTCACCACCTTGTGCTTCACCTTTGGCTGGTGCTGCTGGCCGAGCGACTCGCGCTTGTTGATCCGCTCGAACACTTCGACGACGAGCATGGAGTGGACTGCGACGACGGCCCGGCCGCTCTCGCTGACGATGTCGGGCTCCTTGACCCCACTTGCGGAGCAGATCTCGTGAATGTTGTGAACCACGTCGCGGGTGTATTCACCCATCGAATAGTTCATCGAGCTCTCGAAGTTCGTGCGTGAGCCGTCGTAGTCGATGCCGAGGCCGCCACCCACGTCGAGATAGCCCATGGGAAAGCCCATCTTCTCGAGCTGACAGTAGAAACGCGTGGCCTCGATGACGGCATTCTTGATGGTGATGATGCTCGGCACCTGGGACCCGATGTGGAAATGGATCAGGCGCAGGCACTGGCTGAGCTTGGCTGCGCGGAGCTGCTCGCAGGCGAAAAGAATCTCGGCGGTATTCAGGCCGAACTTGGCGTTCTCGCCGGATGAAAGGGCCCACTTGCCGTCGCCGCGGGTCTGGAGTTTCAGGCGGAAGCCGATCATCGGTTTCACGCCGGTCTCCTGCGACAGGCGGATGATGTCCTGGAGCTCGGACAGCTGCTCGACAACGAGCATGATGCGCTTGCCGAGTTTTCGACCCAGCAGGGCGAGTCGGATGTACTCGAGATCCTTATACCCGTTGCAGATGATGAGCCGCTGGTTTCCCTCGTGCATCGCGAGGGCGATCATGAGCTCGGGCTTGGAGCCCGCCTCGAGGCCGTAGGCGTAGTCCTTGCCCGCGGCGATCACCTCGTCGACGACCTCGCGCAACTGGTTGACCTTGATCGGAAAGACACCGCGGTACTCGCCCTTGTAACCTTCCTCGCGAATGGCCTGCTTGAACATCTCGTTCAGCTGGACCACGCGGTGCCGCAGGGTGTCCTGGAAGCGAACGACCATGGGCGCGTGAAGGCCCATGCCGCGGGCCTCGTTGATCACGTCCATCAGTCTCACGGCCCGGCCCTCGAGCCGTGGCCAGACCTGGACAAACCCTTCGGGGTCGACCGAATAATGGCCGGCACCCCAGCGTTTGAACCCGTACAGCTCCTCGGATTGGGCCGCAGACCAAGAGGATGACGATTTTGTTTTCAAGGCGGTGGCTTGAGGGGGACTTATGGCTTGCTTTTCGCGAAATGGAACCAGTTAGATGCGTGTTTCATTTTCCGAATCTTCACAACACGTAATGATGAAAATTGTCACCATGCACTCAATCGCGCTCACCATCGCCCAGGCTAAGGGCCCGCAGGCCAGCTCCGGCCTCATGCAGATCCTTTTCTTCGGCCTCATGTTTGCCGCGATGTATTTCCTCCTGATCGCGCCGCAGCGCAAGAAGCAGAAGGCTCACGAGAAGATGCTTTCTTCCCTGGGCGTCGGCGACGAGGTCGTCACCAACGGCGGTATCTATGGCGTGGTGACGAACGTGCGTGACGACCGGTTCACCATTCGCATCGCTGACAACACCAAGGTCGACGTGGCCAAGGGTTTCGTCCAGACGCTCGTCAAGAAGAGCGGCTCCTGAGACCTCACGTGGGGTGAGAGCCTGACTTCGGCAGCCCCCACGACAACCAACCCCACCCCCGTTCCTCCGGCGGCGTGGTCCGACTGCGGACGCGCCGTCCCCTCCCTTTCAACCCAATAGACCCATGCTGAAACGCAACCTCTGGAAGCTCGTCTTGAGCTTGGCCGTCGTCGCTTGGGCGGTGTCCAACCTGGTGCCGTTCCAAGACCAGCCCTTCGTGTCCTACCTCCGGGACCACGTCGAGGCGAAGCCCACCGAATTCAACAGCCTGCTCAATGAGGCGATCGCGATGAAGAAGGCGGGCCAGGTGCCCTCCGAGTTCGTCGGCCTCAAGCAGCTCGGAGATGACCGGCGCATCGACCTCAGCCAGTTCTTCCCGCAGGTGAACCTGGAGTCGTCGCTCAAGAACATCGACAAGCGAAACGACATCCTGCTCAACGAAATGCTCCGCCGTTCGAGGGCCCGGCTCCAGCTCGGTCTCGATCTGAAGGGCGGTGTCTCGTTCACACTGCAGGTCGACTCGAAGGCCCTCAAGGGTGAGGACCAGGCGCAGCAGAAGGAGAAGCTCGCGAAGGCGATCGACATCATCGCCTCGCGCATCAATGCCTTCGGCGTCGCCGAACCGGTCATCCGTCCTATTGGCACAAACCGAATCCAGGTCCAGCTTCCTTCCGTGTCGACCAAGGAGAATCCCGAGGTTGTGGACGCGGTGAAGAAGCCCGCCCGCCTCGATTTCCGCCTGGTCAACCCGTCCCTCGTCCCCGGCCCCGGTGTCGAGACGCCTCCCGGTTACGAGATCATGACCCTCGATCACGAGGACCGCTCGGGTAATACCACCACGGAGCAGCTCTTCGTGAAACGCCTGCCCGAGATGGCCGGCGACGCCATCAGCAAGGCCTTTGTCCGCCAGGACATGTACGGCAAACCCGAGGTCATCCTCATGTTCACGAGCGCCGGTCGCCAGCGCTTCGCCGAGGTTACCCGCGAGATCGCCGCCGAGGGTACCCGCTCCGGCCGCCTGGGCCGGCTCGCGATCGTGCTCGATGGCAAGCTCTACTCGGCGCCGACCGTGAAGGAGGAGATCGACAGCGACTCCGCCGAAATCACCGGCAGCTTCACCGACCGCGAGGCTGAGAGCCTCGCAGACGTGCTCAACAACCCGCTCGACCTTCCCCTCGTCGTGAAGGAAAAGTACGAGGTCGGACCCTCGCTCGCGGCTGATGCGATCTCCAGCGGTATCCGCGCCTCCATTATCGGTGCGGTGGCGGTCTGCGGCTTCATGATCACCTACTACACGGTGGGCGGTCTCGTCGCCGTGTTTTCGCTGTTCGTGAACATCGCGATCATCCTCGGCTTCATGGCCAACTTCGGCGCGACGCTCACGCTGCCCGGCCTGGCCGGTATCGTGCTCACGATCGGCATGGCCGTGGACGCGAACATCCTGATCTACGAGCGCATGCGAGAGGAGCTCAAGTTGGGTAAGTCGATGGTCACCGCCCTCGAGGCGGGCTTCGACAAGGTCTTCTGGACCATTCTCGACGCGCACATCACCCAGCTGTGCATCTGCGCGGTGATGATCTTCTTCGGCACCGGCCCGATCAAGGGCTTCGGCGTGACCCTCGCCATCGGTGTTGGCTCGACGCTCTTCAGCGTGCTGATCACCAGCCGCCTGGTGATGAACTACCTGATCGAAGGTGGCATCGTGAAGAAGTTCCCGATGCTCCACTTCTTCAGCAACGTGAAGCTCGACTTCGTGAAGATCGGGCGCCCCGCGTTCATCATCTCGTGGACCATCGTGCTGATCGGCGTGGTTTCGCTGTTTGTCCGGTCGAACCGCATGTTCGGCATCGACTTCACGGGTGGCGACCAGGTCACGCTCGCGTACACGCAGCACGTCGGCATCGCGGAAATCCGCAAGGTGGCGGACGCCGCCGGTGTGCCGGACATCGCGCCCACTTACCAGCAGGACCTCGCGACGGGCAAGGAGACCCTCACGATCGAGATGACCTACGGAAAGGCCCCCGTGCTCCTCAACGCGCTGCAGAAGGCCTTCCCGAACGCTCATTTCGATCAGACCGGCGTCAATACCCTCGGACCCAGCATCGGAAAGGAGATCGGGACCAACGCGATCATCTCGCTCGGACTCTCCCTGCTCGCGATTCTGCTCTACATCGCATTCCGCTTTGAGTTCGGCTTTGCGATCGGAGCAGTGGTGGCAACCGTCCACGACGTGCTCATGACCCTGGGCATGTTCGTGCTCTCGGGACGCCAGTTCAACGCACCGATGGTGGCATCCATCCTCGCCATCATCGGCTATTCGGTGAACGACACGGTTGTCGTGTTCGACCGAATCCGCGAAGAGTTGCGACTCAATCCGGACGGCAAGCTGCGCGACGTGGTGAATCTCGCCATCCAGCGCGTGTTCTCCCGTTCGTTGATGACCAGCGTCACGACCTTCCTGGCGGCCCTCTCGCTGTACATCTTCGGCGGAGGCGTCCTTCAGGACCTCGCGTTCACCTTCCTGATCGGCATCATCACGGGCACGTTCTCGTCGATCTGCATCGCCGCCCAGATCTTCTACTGGTGGCACAAGGGTGATCGCAAACGCGTCGAGGCTCACGCCGACACGGCCCCCACCTACGAGTGGCAGGGCACGAGCAAAGCCTCGCATTGATCACGTTTCGTCCGGCCCGGACCTCATCGCACAGAGCCTGCCGCCCGGCATCGAGTTCCACCCGGGATTCCTC
>JAJXYI010000212.1 GCA_021780625.1 bacterium
GGATAGAGAGTGGGGATAGTGTACGATGCGGCGAGCTGAGGCGTGCCGTTGGTGTCGAGATTGCATAGCGACCCGAGGTCCATGTTGCGCATTTGCTCCAGGTACCCCGAGGCGATCGTCGTGGCCGTCTGCTCATCGATGCTGCCCTCGGTTAACCGCCGCGACTGCATCAGCACTGCAAGAATGCCAAGCGTGAGCATGACCATCACAAAGATCGCAACCATCACCTCCACCAGGGTCATGGCCCGGATGCTTCGACGTGGCTGCTGCGGATAGGGAATGAAGGACATTGTTGGCTTCTGCACCCTGCTGGAAGGTTCGCTGAGAGCTCGCGCGCCCCCCCTGCCGCCATCGGCTTCGGCTGGCTCACGGTTTAGTGCATTCTCTCATAATTCGCCTGCCGTGCACAAGGGGTGGGGTGATTTTTAAGGATTTTTCCCAATTCGATTTCCAGCCCCCCGCGATCTCTATATCCATTGTAATTTCGATTCTTATGAAATACCGGGATGTGAATCCCCATGGGCGCCCGCCGCCGTCGTGCGCCCGGCTTTGCACTTGTAACGGCGGACTTACCTGGGGCATCCTCCAAACGGTCTTGCGACCCAGCCTGTGACTTGAACTTCAAGACTTTGAGCATCCCTCGGTCTCTGTCTTTCCAAAGGATGCGCGATACACCTACTTCGAATGCTGTTTGCCCCAAAAAACAAAGGTTTCTTCGTCGAAAAGAATGACCACGGTTGGATGTTGGCGAGAACGTCGTCTGCATCCGCGCCGTTGGTGGTCGAAGAGTTGAGGGAGGTTCGCCTCAACGATCCCGAAGCGCTCAAGGCGGTGATTTCTGAAATCCAACCCAAGGCGCATCCGAGCGGGTATCTGCACGCCGATTGTGGGGTATATCCTCCCAAACGGCTGTTGCGATGCGGAACAATCGAACCGCGACGGGCGAAGGAGGCGAATTATCTGAGCGAATTTTGTTCGCAGCAATTTCGCATCGAACACGAGAAATACATCATCGCCCTGCTCGACGCCGCCACTGGTACTCAATGCGATATCTCTCAAGTTCTGCCCAAGGAATTGCTTTTCTGCGGTTTGCTCAACGAGGAGGTGGTGTCCAATCAGGACACGATGTTGGAGGCGGGCATTTACCCCACGCGTCTGGAACTCGGTTCGGTGGCCCTATTGGGCGGGATCGTCGATACACTCGTTTTTTCGGGGTCAAAATCACCCACACTCGTGCTCGAGATCGGCTCCGATGCGACACACTCGTTCATCGTCGGCGCCGACGGCGTCGAAGCGTCCAGACCCATCCCGTTCGGTATCGAGTCGATGCTTCCGGTGGTCCATCGAAAACTGAACCTCAAGGATGAGGAGTCGGCGCGAAAATTGTTTTATTCCAACACGTTTGATTTCACGAGTATGGGGCCTGAGCTCGTGCAGCGCCTGCTCAAGGAGCTTCAATCGTCCATCGGCTTCTTCGAGGTGCAGACCGGCCAATCCATCGGTCAGCTGATTTGCACCGCACTGCCGTCCCAGCTTTCGTGGATCGAGTCCTCCATCGGCTCCTCCCTGGGCGTGGCGACTGTCAAACTCGATATTCCCGCGTGGCTTGCCAGCCACCGAATCACCCTTTCCGACCGCGCCCTCGCCGTCTCCCCCGATTCGCGCTGGCTGGGACTCCTGTCCTTGCTGGTCAGCCATCACACCCCGGCCGTTCCCCATGCCGCTGCCCTTTAAATCAAAATCCACGGCGGCCGCTGCCCTCGAAAACCCGCGTTGGCATCCGAACTTCCGCAACCATGAGCGGCTGCCGGACATCAAGGCGGTGCGCACGGTGTTCTTCGTGAATGTGATCGCACTCTCCATCGCAGCCACCTTTGCCGCCTATGTCGCGTTCAACGAATATTCGATCCACACCATTCGGAATCAGGTCGCTCTCGCGGAAGCCGACGTCCATCGCAACCAGGCTATGAGCGGTCGGGGTGTGCGGCTGTTCAAGGAGTACCAGGCCGAGGAAAAAAAGGTCGATGCCGTCTCTGCGTTTCTTCATTCCCGTCCGGCCCTCCTCCCTCTGGTCATTCATCTGGGACAGACCCTGCCCAAGAACATTGCGCTGACCTACCTGGAAATGCGCGATAACGGCCTGATCTTGCGCGGCGTCGTCAGAGGCGCGCCCGAACTCGCGAGTGGCACGGCGTCGGCCTACGTGGATCAATTGCACGCCGATACGGTGCTTTCCGCCATCTTTGATGATGTCTCCCTCACCAACCTCAACAAGAACGCCCAGGACGGGCGTCTGAATTTCGAGCTCTTCCTCAAAATGAAGGTGCCGAAGAAGTGAACGCGCGCCGTCTCCCGCCCATGGCTGCACCCCGATCCACCGCCCTCGTCTTCATCAAACGCTATCCGATCAGCGTCGGGTGCGGCGTGCTCTGCCTTGCCCTCGCCGTGTTCTCCTATTTCCGGCTCGATGCCCAGCAGAACGCGGAATCCGAGCTTCAGGACAGGTCGTCCCAGGCCGAACGGATGATTGAGAACGTGAAGAATTCCACCCAGCTCAAGGAACAGGTCGCCCAGATGAAGCGAAGCATCGCTTCAATCGAGGCGCGGCTGGTGAATGCGTCGGATCTCGCCACCAATCTGCAGTATTTTTATAAGGTCGAAGCCGATACCAAAACCACCCTGAACGATCTTCGCCAGGATCCCATTGTCGCGCCGCCCAAGGGAAAGAAGCAATCGACTCCCTTGTATCTGACCGTCCCCTACTCACTCACGGTCCAGGGCGATTACCCTCACCTGCTCGCGTTCCTCGGAGAGCTGGAAAACGGGCCGCACTACTGCGTGATACGCTCTGCCACGTTCACCGCGTTAACGCCGATGAGCGTGGATGCTCCTGCCGGTATTCGCTCCACGGAGCTGACCCTGGCGCTGAAGCTCGACCTTCTCGGTTTACCCCAATGAACTTACGCATTCCAGGGCCCCCGCACCCCAGCCGAGCTGTCGGACGTCTCGCGCTCTTCGTCGTGGCCGCCTGCACGGTCAGCACGGCGTTCGCGGTGGTTGCCGACATCCTTCCGCCGGCCCGTCGAGAGGCTTCTGTAAAGACCGCCCTCGCGCTGGCCGCGGCGCCCAAGGTCACATCCTTGCCGGCTGGGTTGAAGAATCCCTTCTTCCCCTCCGGCTTTTCCACTCCCGACTCCGCCGAACTCAAGGCGCTCGCCGCTGAGGGGAAGGCCCCGGCTCAGGCTGCCACTCCGGAATCGGAGACTCAGATCCTTTCTGACATCGCCGCGTGGATGAACCCCTCCGGCACCCTCAAATGGGGATCCACCACTTTCCTGCTCGTTGGTGAAAAGAAGCTGAAAGTGGGGGATCACCTCATGATTACCTTTAAGGGACACGATTATGATGTAGGAATTTCTGCCATCGACGGCTCGTCCTTCTCGCTACGCCTGAACCACTCCGAGATCACACGACCCATCAATACCGGAACCTCTCCATGACCCCACGCCCGATTTTCCTGATCTCGCTCCTTGCATCGTCGCTGGTGCTCGCGGCCCAGCCTCCTTCACCGGCTCCTGCTCCGGTGGCGCCCAAGTCCGTCGCCGCCGACGGCATCAAAATAAAAAGCGCTCAACCTCCCGCGCCCACGATCACCAACGGCAAGGAGGGCACGGGCAAGGGCACCATCTCCGTGGATTTCCCGGACGCCGACATCCGCACCATCCTCCGCAGCGTTGCCGATCTCTTTGAACTCAATCTCGTCATCCCGGACACCCTCCAGGGCAAGACGACGATCAAGCTGCGTGACGTTACCTGGAGGCAGATCTTCCAACTGGTCCTGAGCCCCGTCGGCTACACCTTCGTTGAAGACGGCAACATCATCCGGGTCGTGTCCAACGAGAGTCTTCAGCAGGAACCCACCAAGACCCGGGTCTTCATCCTCAACTACGCGCGCGCCTCCGACATCATGGCGACCGTCGGTTCACTGGTCGACCCCGCCGCCGGTGGCCGGATCGTCATCGACGCCCGTAGCAACGCCCTCGTCGTCACCGAGCGACCCTCGCGCCTGGACCGCATCAAGTCCATCATCGACAGCTTGGACAAGGCGACCGACCAGGTGATGATTGAGTCGAAGTTCGTCGAGATCACCGATTCCGACGTGAAGAATATCGGTGTGAACTGGAGTTCGCTGGGCGGTTATAAGCTGAGCGCGGCGCCCGGGGCAAACGGGCTCGCCACCTACGACCGAACCCAGCAGCAGGGCGTCCAAAATACGGGCAGCAATCAGTCGACCACCAACACCACGGCCAACACAGGCCAGAACGCAGGCACCTCGAACACCACCACGATCGGAACGAACAACGGCGTGCCCGCCAATGTGGTCAGCGACACCACAACTTCCGGCACGAGCAGCGACGGCAGCAATCAGGTAAGCGGTGCGCTCAACGCCCTGCAGTCTCTCACTGGGTCGACCTCCACGACACGGGCTCTGAGCGCCGTGTTTTCCGCGTCCGAATTCGACCTCGTGCTCAATGCGCTCTCGACCCTTCAGGGCACCCGCGTGGTCTCCAATCCGACGATCGTCACCCTGAACAATACGGAGGCGATGATCACGGTTGGCGAAAAATTCCCGATCCCGAAGTACACCTATAACCAGGAGCACGGCACCTTCGAGGTGAGCGGCTTCGATTGGCAGGATATCGGCGTCATCCTGCGGGTCACGCCCCAGGTCAATGCCCGCGGCTTCATCAAACTCGCAGTGCATCCCGAGGTCAGCCAGCAGAATGGAGTGACTAACTTTGGCGGAGCCGGAGGGGCGAGCATTCCGATCATCGCGACCCGTTCCGCCACGACCGAGGTTTCCCTGAAAGATGGTTATACGATGGGCCTGGGAGGGCTTCTGCAGCGAAACACGAACAATACGACCACCAAGGTTCCTGTTCTCGGCGACATTCCGTTGCTGGGCCGGCTGTTCTCAAATAAGTCGACCAACGTCACCACAACCAACCTGCTCATCTTCATCACCGCCAAGATCATTTCTGCCGACGGTGGATCGCCGGAACAGGTATTCGACACGAAGCAGCTGAGCGAGGCGCGCCTGCATAAGTCCGATCTCCCAGGATATCGCGATACGTCGATCGATCCCTATGTGCCCGAGCCCAAGGCCCCAGCGAAGAAAAAGGGAATCTTCCACTAGTCCGATTTCAGCGATTGGTCCGCGGCGCTGGCCGGGTCCGGTCGCTGGGAATCCGCTCGATTACGCTTGGTTGTGATCGTCCGCCGCCACTGAAAGGCGCGGGTGGGTCTGGGTAACAGCGCGCTGGCATTTCGGCGTGAGTTCCCTAAGGTGCCCCGGTCTATGTCGGCCGATCCGTCCACATCCGCGTTCGCGCCCGCGAACAAACCGCTCTTCGGCGAGGTGTTCAACCACCTCAAGCCGCACATGGCGGCGCTAGACCGGCTCCTGGCCGCTCAAATCGCCGAGTTCGAGCCGGAAATCCGGGCCATGGCCGATTACTGTATCGACACCTCTGGCAAGCGTATCCGCCCGGCGCTGGTCTTCCTCAGTTCGTGGCAGGAGGGACGCCCTCCCGTGGATGAACTCGTGAAGGCCGCCGCAGTGGTGGAACTCGTGCATTTGGCGACGCTCGTGCACGACGATATCATGGATGGTGCCGACGTGCGCCGAAACCGGAAGACCGCGTCTCGGGCCTATGGCTCCGCGGCGGCCGTGCTGCTGGGCGATGCCCTCTTTGCTCACGCCCTCCACCTCGCATCGCAGTATCCCACGCCCGAGGTCTGCCATGCCGTTTCATCGTCCACGCGCCGCGTCTGCGGAGGCGAGATCATCCAGACCCTGCGCCGCGGCACCACGGACGTCAGCCGCGACGACTATTACCGGGTCATCGACCTCAAGACTGCCGAGCTCTTCCGCGTGTCCTGCTTCCTCGGTGCCCGCCTCTCCGGCGCCGCCGCCGACGTCGTCGAATCCTCCGCCGCGTTCGGGCGGCACCTGGGCATCGCGTATCAGATTTATGACGACCTCGCCGACTTCTTCGGTGAGGAGAAGCGCATAGGCAAGACGCTCGGGACGGACCTCGCGAGCGGCAAGCTGACCCTTCCGCTGTTCGTGCTCGCGGACCGGCTTTCCGCCGCCGACCGGGATCTCCTGATGGAGGAGATCCGCGGGGAGCGCCCCTCCCAGCTCGACGAGCGGCTGCGACAGATGCGCGAACTCGGCGTGTGGGGTGCGGTGGCGGACGCGATCGAGGCCGAGCTCGGGCAGGCCGCTGCCGCCCTCGCCCCGTTCCCCGGACACCCGCCCGTGGCTCTGTTGATGCGGCTGTGCGATGTTCTTCGCGGGCAGGTCGCTTCGCTTCGCCCGGCTGGGGCCTGAGACGGGACTTCCGTCGAATGCAGCTCACGCCAGACGCGCTCGACCGGCTGCTCACCGAACTCGGACCGTCCCCGGTCGGCGATTCGACCGTCGCCTGCGTCTGCATCCGCCCCGCGCTCGACCAGCGCGCGTATCCCGCGGTGCTCGAACTCTCCGCCGCGCGCGGCGCCGTCGGCGACCGCTGGGAGCGGCGCACCTGGATGTACCTGCCCGACGGACGCCCCGACCCTCGCGTCCAGGTCGCCCTTTGCAACAGCCGGATCATCGACCTCGTGCGGCGCCTGGCCGGCACGGATCACCACCCCGGCGACACGCTGATGGCCGACCTCGACCTGTCCGAGGCCGCCTTGCCCGTCGGCGCCCGGCTCCGGGCGGGCACCGCGGTGATCGAAGTCAGCGACGTCGAGAACGACGCCTGCGCGAAGTTCGCCCGGCACTACGGCGAGGACTTTCTGTGCTGGATACGCCTCCCGGAAAACCGGTCCCGCCGCCTCCGCGGCGTCTTCGCCCGCGTCGTGCAGGACGGCGAGGTGCGCGTCGGCGACACGATCGTCCGGCTCTGAGGCTTCCGGTCACTGCCGCTGTCAGTGAGCCGTGGATATTCCGGCAGCGCGGCCGGCCGCAACCGGGCCGCGGGCTCGACTGCGCTGCTCTGCATTTGCCTCGGTGCTCAGCCAGTGCAACAGGGCCAGTGCGAAGCCCAGGATGGCAAGGCAGCTCGCAAATCGGGGAATGGCTGCGGGAAGGATCAGGTGGCCGGCCTCCCAAGGCATGGGCTGGGCGGCAAGCATCCACACGGCAAAGAACCACGCGAGGTGGGCACCGAGGATGAGGCGGGCCAGCCACCGGGTGGAAGGACGCGATGCCGGCAAACCACCGCCTGCTCACCGACGTCCTGCGCAAGTCCTGGGGCTTCGACGGTGCGGTCGTCGGCGATGTCGACGCGGTCGCCGATATCTGGGCCACCCACCACTACGCCCCCGACGCCGCCACGGCCTCCGCCCTCGCGCTCAA
>JAJXYI010000317.1 GCA_021780625.1 bacterium
TGCAAGCGGTCGCATGCCGTCACGCCCGCATTGCGTCGCGGCGTTTCCCGTGTTCCGTATGCCTCATGTCCACCTCCCTTCCCCGTCTCTACGTGAAGACCGGCTGTCCCTGGTGCGCCGAGGCGATCCAGGTGCTCGAAGAAAACGGCGTGCGTTACGACCAGCGAAACGTGACCACCGACCGGTCGGCCTACACCGAGATGGTGAAGCTTTCCGGGCAGACCAAGGCCCCCACACTCGACTGGAACGGCGAGATCCTGGCCGACTTCGGGGCCGCCGAGCTCCGTCCCTTCCTCAAGCAGCGCGGCGCGCTGCGCTGACGGACCATCAGGCGCCTCAAATGAGTGAGGCACGCCGGTGCCCTTGAACGGGCCGGTTTGGGGACAATCGCGTTGCGGGTCCGGCTGGCGCCGGGCAAATGTGCGGTCCCAGCCGGGCGGCGGCCGTCCCCCGGTCCCCAGCACTCCCCTGTCCCGACGGCCCGGGACGAAATTCCCCCACCGATGCACCCCGCCCGCCGTCTCGCCCTGGTCTGCCTCACCCTTTGCGCCGCCTCACCTCTCGCCGTTCGCGCCGCCGCTCCGAAAGTCCCCGCCTGGGCCTGGCCTGGCACCGCCACCCACGCCCAAGTGCCGCCGCCCGCGGACTTCCATCGCGCCACCACCACCGTCGTCGCCCCCATCGGTGTGTTCGAGGGTCAATCCGACGTCGGCGGCGCCCTGGTGCCCGGAAGTTCGAGCTTCGATGCGAAAACCGGCGCCTACACCATCCGCTCCGCCGGCTACAACATCTGGTACACCCGCGACGAGTTCCGCTACCTCTGGCGAAAGATGTCCGGCGACGTCTCCCTCGCCGCCGACATCACCTTTCCGAACCCCGGCGGCTACGGCGACCGCAAGGCCGTGCTGATTTTCCGACAGGACCTCGACGACGATTCCAAGGAGGTCATGACCGCCCTCCACGGCGCAGGACTTATCCACCTCGCCCTGCGGCCCGAAAAGGGCGCCGACATCCGGGAGGCCTGTCGTATCGAACCTTCCGTGACAGCGGTTCACGGCTCCAGACCCATCCGGCTCGGGATCGAAAAACACGGCGACGTGTTTTCGCTGTGGGTCAGTCTCCACGGCGAAGCCATGCACCAGGTCGGCTCGACCGCCACCCTTCATCTCAAGCCGCCGTTCTACGTCGGCATCGCCTTCTGCTCGCATCAACCCGTCACGCTCGACACCGCCGTGCTCTCGGACGTCACGCTCACGAACGCGGCCGGCCAGGTGCATTGAGCCGCCGCCGGTAGGTCGCCGAATTTTCGGCGTTGAGCCGGGCACAGGACGGCGGCGAAATGGCGCGAATCGATCCGGATCCCATGGCTGACGCTCCAAAGCCCGTGTATTTCGCGACTCCGGCCGCCTGGCGGGCCTGGCTCGAGGAGCACCATGCGCGAGAGACCGAGCTGCTCGTCGGATTTCACAAGGTGGGAAGCGGTCGGCCCTCGATGTCGTGGCCGGAGTCGGTCGACGAGGCCCTGTGCTTCGGCTGGATCGACGGCGTCAGGCGCTCCGTGGACGCCGCCCGCTACACGATCCGTTTCTCGGTGCGGCGGCCCTCGAGCATCTGGAGCCGGATCAACCTTGCCAAGGCCGAGGCCCTGATCGCCTCGGGCCGGATGCAACCCGCCGGCCTCGCCGCCTACGAACGCCGTCGCCCCGACCGCTCAGGCGTGTATTCCTTCGAGCGCGACCACGCCCAGCTCGGACGCGACGCCGAGCTCCAGTTCAAGGCCCAGCCCCGGGCCTGGGCCTTTTTCAGCCGGCAGGCGCCGTCATATCGCAGGACTGCCGCCTGGTGGGTCATCAGCGCAAAGCGGGCCGAGACCCGGGATCGAAGACTTGAACGCCTGATCGCCGCTTCGGCCGGGGGCCGGCGCTTGTTTTGACAAGGCCCCGCCGCCGGCCCGCGCTCCGCGAGCCCACAGGATGCGCGGTTTCCGATGGCGCTGTCCGTGCGATGCGGCAAGCCATTATCTGTAAGTGATTTTCGACCTCGCTGCACCTTCCGGGCCAGGCTAGCCTCTGCCCTGTCGGTCCAGCGCCCAACATGCTCCACCCCGAGCCCATATCCCCGCGTCATCCCGTCGTGCGCGCCCTGCTGCCGCTCGCCTGCGTATCGAGCGCGCTGATCGCCCTCTATTCCCTGTGGGCCTGGCATAGCGGCGACTGGCACCGGGCTGCCGTCATCGACCAAACTGTGCCGACCGCGCCCAGCACCGGGCTGTTGCTCCTGCTCGCGAGTCTCGCCGTGTTGCTTCACCTCGGCCCAAGTTTTGGCAGGCTTGCGAGGATCGCGTCCGTGGCAATGAGCGCTGTCATCGCCGCAGTGGCCCTGGTCGTGGTCGCCCAGAATCTACTGGGCCTTGGCTCCCCCTGGGAGGCCTGGTTGTCGGGGCCTTCCGTATCCCTGGGGTCGATACCGCTCGGGCGGATGTCCCCGTTCACCGCCGCGCTCTTCCTGCTCGCCGGGCTGAGCATCGCCGCGCTCGACCCCTCCCTGGGGGAACGGCCGGCCCTCAAGACGGCGGGACGGATCGCTGCCTTGCTGGGGGGCGGATTCGCAAGCGCCCAGGTGCTCGCCTACGCCACCGGGACACCGCTCTTCTACAACGGCAGCGTGGTGCCCGTAGCCCTGCTGACCTCCGCCGCGTTTGTCCTCCTCAATCTCGCGTTGCTGCTCGCCAGCCGGATGGACGAGCCGCTGCACCGCTTCTTCTTCGGCGACCCGGACGCCTCGAAGGGCCGCGAGTCCTTGCTCAATCAGCAGCGCGTGTTCGTCGTGGCCACGATCCTCACCCTGTCGGTCATCACGCTCACCGCCTCGCTCTACCTGCGATTCATGCAGGCGACGCATCGGGAACGCATCGCCGGCGAACTGAAAGACATCGCGGAACTCAAGGTCGCCCAGCTGATGGAATGGCGCAATGAGCGCCGCCGCGACGCCCAGCTGCTGATGCAGTCCCCGATTCTGATCCGGAGCCTCGAGGAGGGCATCCGGCCCGCCCCGGACGCCGCGCGACGACGCGACCTCCGCTCGTGGATGAACCAAATCGAACGGACCCAGGAACTCGATTCCATCACGCTGTACGACCTCCACCACCGCGAGTTGCTCAGTGTCTCCCGAACCAGCGAAGCGCCCCACGACGACATCGAAGGCTTCATCACCCGTGCTGAGAAATCGCGGGAGGTGACGTTTGGCGATTTTCGACGCGATCCAGACAACCGCGTGCACCTCGAGATCGCAGCCCCGGTGATGGATCCCGACCAGGGAATCGTCCTCGGAGCGGTGCTGCTGTGCATCGACCCCTCGGTCCAGCTCTACCCGATGGTCGAACGCCTTCCGACTCCCGGAGTCCACGTCGGCACCCGCCTCATCCGCAGGGATGGCGACCGCCTTTGGTACGTCGACCGCTCGGGAATTTCGCGTCAAGGGTCCGTAACCTCGCGCGCGGACAACCCGTTTGCCGTGGCCGCCCGCGTCCTGACTCAGGCTCCAGGGACCGTTGCAGAAGGTCCCGACGACCGGGGTGTATCAGTCATAGCCCTCGGACTCCCGGTATCCGGCTCACGATGGACGCTGCTCGTGGAAGTCCCCCTCTCCGAAGCCTACGCGCCGATGCGCCGGGAAGCATCCATTGTCGCAATCCTCACGTCGGCGCTCCTCTGCGCGGGCGCCTTCGGTGCGGGCCTCTTCTGGCGCCGCAGGAGCCTGTCGATCCTGCACCGCGCATTCACCGCCGAACGCGCCCAGGCCTCCGCCTCGAAGCGACTGGCCCTTGTGATGCAGCACGCCAGCGACGTCATCCTGCTGGCGGATGCCGATGGCCGCATTCTCGAGGCCAATGAGCGCGCCCTCCAGACCTACGGCTATTCCCTCGAGGAATTGCGTGCACTGTCGTTGCGAAGCCTTTCGGCTTCCGAGCCCTCCCGTGAACTGACCGACCAGGAAGGCACCCTCCTGTCGGAGCACCGGCGCAAGGACGGCACGACGTTTCCCGTCGAAATCAACCAGACCGTCCTGGAAATCGAGGGCCAGCGCTGCTCCCTCTGGATCTGCCGCGACATCTCCCAGCGCCTCGACCACGAGCATCAGATCGAACGCCTCAACCGGATCTACGCGGCGCTCAGCCAGGTGAATCACGCGCTCGTGCGATGCCGGGACCGGAGCGTGTTCCAACACGAGGTCTGCGAGGCGCTCGTGGTCCATGGCGGTTTCAAGATGGCCTGGATCGGCCGTTCCGATCCCGTCACCCGCCGCGCAGTCTCGGTCGCCAGCCATGGGGACGAAAAGGGCTACCTGGAAACCATCCGGATCAATGTCGCCGCCCCTCCCGCCGAACGCGGTCCAACGACGGTCGCGCTCGTCGAGGGTCGAACCTATGTCTGCAACGACTTTCACGCCGACCCGAGAACCGCACCCTGGCACGCGCCGGCGGCCGTTTCCGGCTTCAACGCCTCCATCTCGCTCCCCATCCGGGAGGCAGGCCTCGTCACTCATGCGCTCACGGTGTACGCCGGCGAGAGACACTTCTTCGGCGCGACTGAAATCGCCCTGCTTGAGGAGGTGGCCTCCGACATCGGCTTCGGCCTCGACCACCTCACCCGCGACGCCGCTTTTCGCGACACCAGCTACCGTCTGGCGACACTCGTCGACTCCGCGCCTCTCGCGATCGTCGTGCTCGACAGTCGCGGCTACGTCGACCTCTGGAACCCTGCCGCCGAGGTGATGTTCGGCTGGAAAGCCGACGAGGTCCTCGGCAAACCGCTTCCAAACGTGCCCGACGACCTTCGCGAGGAAACCCGCGAGCTGCACGCCGGCCTGCTCCAAGGCGACGCGACGACCGTGCTCGAGACCCGCAGGCGGCGCAAGGACGGCACCATCATCGAGGTCAACGTCTCCTTCGCTTCGCTCCGGGACGAACAGGGTCGGATCGTCCGGACGCTGGGCATGTTCAAGGATATCACTGATCGCAAGCGCGCCGAGTCCGCACTTCGCACCAGTGAGACCCAGTTCCGCGCTCTGTTTGAGAACAGCCTCGACGGCTTCCTCCTCACCAACCCCGAATCGGGCGTCATCCTCCAGGCCAACACCGCGGCGTGCCGGATGCTCGGCCGGACCGAGGACGAGCTGAAACAGGCGCAACGCACGGAAATCGTCGACCACACCGATCCCCACCTGCCCCTTCTGCTCGCCGCGCGCGAGTCGACCGGACGGGCCGTCGGCGAACTCACCTTCATCCGCGGCGACGGTTCCCGCTTCGAAGCAGAACTCGCATCGGCGGTGTACGTCACCGAGGAGGGCCCCCGGACGAGCATGATCATCCACGACATCACCGAGCGGAGGGCCCGCGAGCGGCGGATCCATGAACAGGCCGCGTTGCTCGACATGGCCAACGAGGCGATCGTCGCGACGGATCTCGAGGGGCGAATCACCTACCTGAACCACGGTGCTGAGCGCCTTTTCGGCAAGGCCGCCGCCGGTCTTCGCGGACACCCGATCACCGAGGCCTTCGCCTCGGTCGAGGCCCGCGGCGCCGCCGAGATCGTGTCCGCGTTCACGCGCCCCGGAATCTGGCGCGGCGAAATCCAGGCCCGGAACGCCGAAGGCAACCCCATCGTCATCGAGACGAGCCTCACCGAGCTGCGCGACCAGTCCGGCCAGCCGGCGGGACGCCTCAGCATCAGCACCGACGTCACCGAGAAGAAGCGCCTCGAGGAAAAATTCCTCCGTTCGCAGCGCCTCGAGAGCATCGGCATGCTCGCCGCCGGGATCGCCCACGACCTCAACAACGTCCTCGCTCCGATAAGCATGGCCGTCCCGATCCTGCGCGACCACGCGACGGTCTCCGGAGATATCCGGATGCTCAATACGCTGGAGCGCTGCGCCGAACGCGGCGCCGGCCTGGCGCGGCAGATCCTCGGCTTCGCCCACGGCGTGGGGGGCGAGCCCCGCGTGGTCCAGATCAAGCACCTGGTGCGCGACATCGCCAACGTCGTCACCGAAACCTTTCCCAAGTCGATCACCCTCTCCGACACGGTGCCCTCCGATCTCTGGACGGTGGTCGCCAATCCGACTCAGATCCACCAGGTGCTGCTCAACCTCTGCGTCAACGCCCGCGACGCGATGGAGGGCGGGGGCTCGCTGCAGCTGCGCGCTGAAAACCTGGAGCTCGATGCGTCCGCCGCAGCCTGCCTCGAGGGCGCGAGGCCCGGCCGATGGGTCAGGCTCGAGGTCTCAGACACGGGCACCGGAATCCCCCCCGAAACCCTGTCACGCATCTGGGAACCTTTCTTCACCACCAAGGGCCCCGACCGTGGCACCGGACTCGGGCTCTCGACCGTGCGCGGCATCGTCGAAACGCACCACGGATTCGTGACCGTCGAAAGCCGGGTCGGCCAGGGCACCACCTTCCGGGTTTACCTGCCCGCGGCCGAAAGCCCCGGACCCGACGAATCCGCAGGGCCCGCAACGCGCAAGGCCCGTGGTCACGGGGAGCTCATCCTCGTCGCCGACGACGAGGAGCCGCTCCGCGAAACCCTCAGCACCCTCCTGACTCGCGACGGCTACCGCGTCGTCCTCGCAGGCGACGGCGCGGAGGCCGCGGAACACTTCAATTCCCGGCCAGACGATTTCTCACTCGTGATCTCCGACCTGGACATGCCCAAGCTCGACGGCATCGCCCTGGGCCGGATTGTACGGTCACTCAGGCCATCGACCCCTATCCTCGCAATGAGCGGCCTGGCCGACGACGGCCGCGTGGCGGAAATTTCCTCCGAAGCCACGTCCACCGGATTTCTCAAGAAGCCATTCACGGTCTTCGCCCTCCTCGACGCCGTGGAGCACCTTCTCGCACGGGAGCAGGCGGGCGACTGAACCCCCGAAGCGGAGATTCACTTCGTCGCGGGCTTCAGCACCACCAGGGTGCCACGCCCCTGCCGGGCCATCACCCGCACATCGGTTTCGCCGGGATGTAGGGGCGCTACGATCTCCGCAGGCACCGGATGCGTGCCGCCTTTGTAAGTCCACGACGCCGTCGCTGTCGCCCCGGCCCCGAGCTGGTCGGTCGGAAATGCGACCAGGACCGAAAGCGGATCGTGGCCATAGTTCATCACCATCGCCGTGCACGAACCGTCGGGCTGCACGGGCCCAACCTTCTCAAACAGGCGCCACGGCTGGAGCACCTGGATCTTGACCGCGTTCCCGTCCACGCTCACCAGCAGGTAATGCTGGAAGCCTCCGTCCTGCGGCGCCCCGTCGCTCGGCGCGCCGCCACCGCCCGTGACGATGTAGCGCACGCCATCGTGCACCGAGGCGTAATAGAGGTGTTCGTGACCCGAAAACACCGCCGTGACGTGATAACGC
>JAJXYI010000007.1:0-1189 GCA_021780625.1 bacterium
GCCATGCCCAATAAACCGAAGAGTATCCTGCTGCGGGTGGTCCTGATCGCCGCCGCCGCCGTCGTCGCCGTCTACGCCGTGCTGTTCTGGATGCGTCCCAGCGTGCCTGCCGTGCGCGTGAAGGCCGGCATGGCCACCAACGCCGTGTCGGGCAGCGTGATTGTGGAGGCGGAATACACGATGGACCTCAAGAGCGAGGTGGGCGGGCGCGTGCTGTCGAGCACCATGTCCCTGGACAAGCGGGTGAAGGAGGGCGATGTACTGCTCCAGTTGGATACAACGGATCTCAGGCTCGCGCTGGACAAGACGAAGGCGGACTATGCGGCCGCGCAACAGCGGGTGAAGATCGGCTCGCCGCTCGTGTTCCAGCTCGCGGCGGCCCAGGACGCGTATTCAAACGCCCAGCGCCAGTACAAGGCGGGCCTCATCTCCGAGAGCGACCTGCGCGCCCAGAAGCGCCAGCTCGATTCGATCGAGCAGCAGCGCGAGACCGAGATGGTCAACAACAAGCAGACGCTCGAGAATTTCCAGAACGCGATCGAGATCGGCGAGCGGCAGATCAGCAAGATGACGATTCGCGCGCCCTTCGACGGCATCATCGCCCAGGTGTACACGCGGGCGGGCGACCTGATCGGGGGCGGCGCGGCGATCTGCCGGCTGATCTCCACGAGCCGCACCGTGAAGGCGCGCATCAGCGAGCAGGATATCGCGGGCATCCGGGTCGGCCAGAAGGCCTACGTCCAGTTTCTCCCCTACGACATCGAGCAGTTTCCCGCGACGGTCTCCAAGGTGATGTCCACCGCCGATCCGGAGACCCAGCGCTACGAGGTCGACCTGAACGTGAAGATCGACCCCGCGAAGTTGCTGCCCGGAATCACCGGCGAGGTCTCCATCATCCTCGACGAACATCCGTCCAAGACGATCATCCCGCGCCGCGCCCTGCTCGGCGACGAGGTCTTCGTGGTCGACGACGGCGTTCTCTCGGTGCGCAAGGTGAAGGTCGGCTACCTGAGCATGACGGCCGCGGAGATCCGCGAGGGCGTGTCCCCCGGCGAGTGGGTGGTCGTGGACAAATTCAACGGGCTGAGGGACGGCGAGCACGTGCGCATCGCGCCCGTGAACGACCCGCGCTGGAAGTGAGCGCCTGAGTCACCGGGAGCCCGAGCATGCTGTCTTCCAATTTTATCAT
>JAJXYI010000007.1:1199-7409 GCA_021780625.1 bacterium
ATCGTCCTGGGCGTCGGGCTGTTCATCGTCACGCAGGCGACCACGAGCGGCTTCGAGGACTATTTCATCAAGACGATCCTGGGCACCAACGGGGCGATCCGGGTGGAGGACAAGATCCAGCGCACGATGCGCAGCATCGCCGCCGGGCGCTGGGGATCGCTTTTCGAGATCGAGGAGCGCGATGGCCCGAAATACATCGAGGGCATCGACAATCCGAAGCAGCTGATGCGCGGCATCCGGCAGTTTCCGAACGTGTCGGGCATCTCGGAAGTGCTGACCGGCTCGGTGACGATCCGCAGCTCATTCAAGTCGGATTCCGCGAAGGTCTACGGCATCCACGTCGCCGACCACGTGAAGGTCTCGGACCTGGCCGACCAGATCGTGGACGGCTCCCTGGCCGACTTTCGCAGCACGCCCAGCGGGGCGCTCATCGGGCGGGAGCTGGCGAACCGGCTGCAGCTCGCGGTCGGCGACTCCTTCGAGCTGATCTTCGGCGGCGATCCGCACCGCTACCGGGTGGCGGCGATCTACGAGACGGGGGTGAGCGACATCGACCGCGTCCGGATCTACCTTCACATGAACCAGGCGCGCTCGCTGCTGAAGAAGGCGACCGGCGCGAGCTTCCTGCAGATCGGGCTGAAGGACAAGGACCTCGCGCCGCAGGACGCGGAGCACATGCAGGTGGTGCTCCAGTATCGCGTGCGGGCGTGGCAGGACCGGGAGAAGACCTGGCTGGGCGTGTTCAAGGCCCTTCGTATCTCCTCGGCCATTACGGTGTCGGTCTTCACGCTCATTGCGGGCCTCGCGATGTTCAACACACTCGCGATGATCGTCATGGAGAAGACCAAGGAGATCGCGATCCTGCGGTCGATGGGCTACACGCAGCGCGACATCGGACGGATCTTCCTTTGGCAGGCGGCGATCGTGCTCGCGATCGGCGCGACGCTAGGCGTCGTGCTCGGGGCGGTGATCACCTACGGCGTGTCCCGCCTGCCGCTGAACATCACGGGCATCTTCAAGACGACCACGTTCATCGTCTCGTGGTCGGTGTGGCACTACGTGGCCGCGGTGGTCACGGCGGTGATCATGGTCATGGTGGCGAGCCTGATCCCGGCGCGCCGCGCGGCGAAACTCGAGCCGGGAGACGTGATCAGGGGGACCGGACAATGAACGACTCCACGGCGACGCCTGCGCTGCGGTGCAGCGGACTCCAGCGCTATCTCGGGCAGGACGAGGCGCGCGTGCACGTGCTTCGCGGCGTCTCGTTCGAGGCGCACCGCGGACAGGTGTACGCGATCGTCGGGCCCTCCGGCTGCGGCAAGAGCACGCTGCTGTACCTTCTGGGCCTGCTCGACCGGCCGGACGGGGGCGAGATCTTCATCGACGGCCAGTCCATGGCGGCGATCGACGACGAGGAGCGCACGGCCGCGCGGTGTCGGCACATCGGCTTCGTCTTCCAGTTTCACTTCCTGATGCCGGAGTTCACGGCGCTGGAGAACGTGATGATGCCGATGCGCAAGCTGGGCCGGCTGACCCCGGCCCAGATGACCGACCGTGCCCGCTCGCTGCTGGATTCGGTTGGGCTTGGCGAAAAGACGAAGCGGCTGGCGACCCAGCTTTCGGGCGGCGAACAGCAGCGCGTGGCCGTTGCGCGGGCGCTGGCAAACGAGCCGACCATCATCCTCGCCGACGAGCCCACCGGGAATCTCGACGTGCGAAATTCCAATCTCGTCTTCGATCTGCTCACCCGACTCGCGAAGGAAAACGGCCAGGCCGTCGTGCTCGTGACCCACAATCCCGACATCGCGAAGGCCTGCGACCACGTGCGTCCGATGCGGGACGGATTGTTTGTCTCCTAAGGCGCGGAGCCCGGAGGGCTTGGAATGAGGTGGGTCCGGCGCAAGTTCGTCGGAGTTGCAGCCAATTTGCTGTTGAGGAACGGGGGGTTCCGGATAAGCTCGGTTTGTCCCAAAAATTACCCTTATGAATACCACAATCGATACCCTCCTGGAGTTCAAAGGACACCAAATCTACTCCGTGCCTTCCTCCACAACGGTGGTCGAGGCGGTGCGCGAGATGAACAAGCACAACATCGGTTCCGTGCTTGTGATGGACAGCGGACGCCTGGTCGGACTGTTCTCGGCTCGTGATGTCTTGCGCAAGGTGATTGCCGAGGAGTACGACCCCCGGACCACGGCGGTAAGTCAGGTGATGAAGGTTCAGTATCCGGTGCTGACGCCCGCGATGACGTCGGACGAGGCGATGCGAATCTTCGAGGAGCAGCACTGCAGGCACCTGCCGGTGATTCACGACGGACTTGTTGTCGGCGTGATCTCCATCGGCGACCTGTCGCGCTGGTGTGCCACGGCGGACCGTGCCGAGGCCGAGTCGCTGCGCAACTACATCACCGCAAGCCTGAGCTCCTGAGCGTCCGCTTTCCCCGCCGCCCGGACTCGAGGCGCAGGGCCCTGAGCGCATAGCGACCGCCGGTGCGCGTGAGGCGCAGCGGCGCCCCGAAGGTCGTGCTCAGCGCGGCGCTGTTGAGCGTCCGTCCCAGCGGGCCTGAGGCGACGACCGCGCCGTCGCGCAGGAGCAGGGCGTGGCTGAAGGCGGGCACGATTTCCTCGACGTGGTGGGTGACGAGCACGAGGGCCGGCGCCTGTTTGAGCAGCGCGAGCTTTTCGACGAAGGCGAGGAAATGTTCGCGGGCGACGGGGTCGAGCCCTGAGCACGGCTCGTCGAGGATCAGCAGGCGTGGGTGTGCCATGAGAGCCCGGGCGATCAGGACCTTCTGGCGCTCACCCTGGGAGAGGAAAATCCACGAACGCTCCGCGAGTGCGCGGATGCCCAGTTCCGAGAGCTTGCGGAGCGCTGCATTTCGATCCGCGCGGGTGGGGCGGGCCCAGAGGTCGAGCTGCGCGTAGCGGCCGCTGACGACGGTCTCCAGGGCGATCTCGCCCGGCGGGATCGACGCCTGCAGGGAGCTGCTGACGATCCCGACGTGCAGGCGCAGGTCGCGCCAGTCGCAGGTGCCGTACACGTGGCCGAGGAGCTCCATGCGCCCGGCGCTCGCGGTCATGTAGCCGGTCAGGGTCTTCAGGAGGGTCGTCTTGCCGCAGCCGTTGGGTCCGAGCACGACCCAGTTCTGCCCGTGTTCGACGCGCCAGGACAGATTGCGCAGGATGGTGGTTTCGCCGCGCAGGACGCGCAGACCCTCGATCGACAGGACGGGCGATGACATGCAAATCAGTTGAGGACTCCGGCTTGGGCTGGTCAATTTCCGTATCCACCCTAGCATGCCGCGCCATGCGCAGTCTTCTCCTGATCGCATTCCTCGCCGTCTCGCTGGGGGCGCGGACGATCACCGTGGGGGTCTGCAACCTGGAGAACCTCTTTGATGCGGACGGACGCTCGGCGTATGAGGACTACGGTCCGGCGCAGTACACGGCCGCCCATCTCGGGACCAAGCTGAAGAATGCCGCGGCGGTCGTCGCGGCCATGGCGGGCGGGCGTGGGCCCGACGTAATTCTGTTCGAGGAGCTCGAGACGGACCTCACACCCTCGTCTTCCGCCGACGTCCGCCGGCTCCTTGCGCCGTTCGAGGGGAGGACCCTGGCACAGATGCTTGCGGCGCCGCAGTCGGCGGCAGCTGCAGACCTGCCCGCAGAGGCCTGGCTGCTGAAGACGCTGGAGGAGCGGGGGCTGACGGGCTACCGGGTGATTGTTGGAGACGATGCGCCTCCAGATGCATCGGGCACCACGGGCTCCGCGGTGAAGACGGCGGTCTTCACCCGGCTGCCGGTGAAACGCGTCACCACTTATCCGATACCGCGTGCGCGCCGGATCCTCGAGGTCGAGCTGGAGGTGGACGGGCATGCGCTGTGGGTCTTTGCCAATCACTGGAAGTCCGGCGCGAACGACGCGGCCTCGGAACGGGTGCGGGTTGAGGGGGCGCGAATCCTGCGCGCTCGACTCGACGAGATCCTTGGGAGGGACCCGTACGCGGACATCCTCATCGGCGGGGATTTCAACTCCCAATACAACCAGCGCAGCCTGCATCCGCGGATCAAGGCCACCGCCCTTAACGACGTGCTCGGCTCCCAGGGCGACCCGATTGTGGCGCGCCGGGCGGGGCCGGGCCTGTACAATCTCTGGCACGAACTGCCTGCGGACCAGCGCGGGAGCGATGTTTACCGCGGAGCCTGGGGAACGCTGGTGCAGCTGATCGTTTCGCGGGGCCTGCTCGACGAGGGCGGTCTCCAGTACGTGGAGGGATCGTTCCGCGTGGTGAAGGTCCCGGGTCTGAACATGGCGGGGGACGGCACGCCGCTGCGCTGGTCCTTCTCCGGTGCGGCCGGGTCGGGCTGCTCCGACCATTTCCCGATCGTCGCCCAGTTTCGCACGCTCGACGAGGGAGGCAGGGGGCGCTGGATGGAGCTGAAGCATCCGTCCGACGGCCGCGCGCCGACCCGGCCGGTGCCGGTGGGCCTCACGCGCGCGGAACTCGAGCGCAGGGCGATCCGGATTTCGGACCTGCCGCCCGGCCAGCCGCTGAGGGACAGCCGGTCGCTGGGGCGCCTCTTCCTCGTCGAGGGCCGGCCATTGAACGGACGACGCCTCGGTGTCGAGCTGGCCGAGGGCCGGTTCGACGTGTTCGCCCCGGATCCAGGTCTGCATGCCGTGCTCCGCCGCGCATGGCGGGCGGGCAGGCCGGTGCGGTTTTACGGGGAACTGGCCCAGTACCGCGGCCGCTGGGAGTTCGTGGTGAAGCAGCCGCACTGGCTGGTGGCCGAGGATTGAGCCAATGCGCACGCCTTGCGAAATTTCCAGGCCTGCCAAACGTAACTCCATGCCGCTTCGCCTGTCCCGCGTCCTTTTCGGTTTCCTCTTCCTCGCCGCAGTCGCCCGCGCGGACATCGTCCGGACCAGCGACAACCACATCCCGGTCGATCCCTCGAAACCGGTGTTCCTGGATTTTTCCACCTTTGCGGGCAGCCTGAACGTGAAGGCGTCGGATGCCCCGGAGATCGAGGTGCACATCCGCTACGAATACGCCGCGAAGGATCCGGCGAAGGCGGACGAGATCCGGAGAAACCTGACGCTGCACATCGGCCGCGAGGGGAACGGGGCGAAGGTGACGGCGGAATATTCGCGGGACATCCATTGGACCTTCGAATCCTGGCCGCCCGTGCGGCTCGCGTTCACGATCACGGTGCCACGCCAGTGCAACCTCAAGCTGGTGACGCGGGATGGAGGCATCGCGATCGGCGAGGTGAAGGGGCACGCCGAGGTGAAGACCGGCTACGGGCTCATCTATTTCAAGGGTCTCGATGGGGACATCGTGGCGAGCAGCGACTTCGGGGACATCGTGGTCGCGCACTGCACGGGCAACCTGAAACTGCGTTCCGTGAGTGGAAATTTCCGCGTGGGTCCCGTGGGCGGATTCGCCGATGTATTCGGCTACGGAGGACAGATCGAGGTCGAGTCGGCCGGGGCCGGCGTGCGGGCCGAGACCAGCGGCGCCGACCTGATCTGCGGCTTCAGCGATCCGATCGTCGCGCCGGCCACCCTCATCACGGGCGGCGCTAACATGCTCATCTCGCTGCACCCGCACAGCGCGTGCACGCTCGACCTGAAGGCCTCGATCTTCGGGCGCATCGTGAACGTGAAGAACAAGCTCGTGTTCAAGGCCGTGTCGGGCGGCATCGGCCACAGCCGGGCGGTGCTCGAGCTGAACGGCGGTGGCCCGAAGATCCACGCCAAGGCCAGCGGGGGCAGCATCTACCTCGAGGAGACGGTCCTCGCGCCCGGAAAGGCCCGTTCCGTGACCCCTTATTCACCCTGAAATGAAAATCGACGACGCCTACCCAAAACTGGTTGAACGACTCAAGCGTATCCACACGATCTATACCGTCGCGGACCTCCTGGTCTGGGACGAGCAGGTCAACCTGCCTCCGGGCGGGGTGGACCGCCGCGCGGAGCAGAACGCGCTCATGGCGGAGCTCCAGCACCGCGAGGCGTCGGATCCGGCGCTCGGGGAGCTCATCGGGGCGCTGGAGGGCGAGGCTTCGGCGCTCGATGCGTCCCAGGCGGCCGTCGTGCGCCAGGCGAGGCGGGACCACGACCGGGCGGCGCGGCTGCCGGCGGAGTTCGTGCGCGAGAAGGCGGAGCTCAGCAGCCGGGCGTTTCATGCCTGGGCCGAGGCGAAGC
>JAJXYI010000556.1 GCA_021780625.1 bacterium
GTCCGGATGGTCGGTGGCGTGGCCGACGTCCACGGCGATCGCGATGTGGGGATTTACCGAATACGCCGAGGTCGTGGCGCCGCGGACGCCAATCTCCTCCTGGGACGTGGCAACGGAGACCACCCGCGCGGCAAGGCGTTTGCGGTGGCGGGCAAGGCGGATGAGGGTCTCGCCGACGACGTAGGCGCCGGCCTTGTTGTCGAAGGCGCGCGAGGCGGCGACGCTGCCGTGGATCACCTCGAAATCGTTGTCGTAGGTGGCGACGTCGCCGATCGAGATGCGTTCCAGCGCCTCCTTCTTCGAACGCGCGCCGATGTCGATCCAGATCTCGTGGATCTCCGGCACCTTCTTGCGATCCGCCTCGTCCATCAGGTGAATCGCACGCTTGCCGGTGACTCCCTTGACCGGCCCCTTGGCCGTCTGGATCACGACCCGCCGTCCGGGAATCATCACGCGGTCATGGCCGCCGATCGTGTCGAAGTAGATGAATCCATCCTTGTTCACGTAGGTGATGATCAGGCCGAGCTCGTCCATGTGGCCGGCGAGCATCAGAATCGGGTCGCCCTTCTTGTTGAGCGTGGCGATGCGATTTCCGAGGGCGTCCTTTTCGAGACTGTCGGCGATCTTGCCCACGTGGCGTTCGAAGGCGCGCTGCGCCTCGAATTCGTAGCCGGAAGGCGAACGAGCCTTGAGGAGATCGGAGAGAAAGTCAGGAACGTGGGAGGTGCTCATGCTCCAAGCAGAGCCGTTTGTGACGCGGGAAAAAACACAAAATTGGCTGATGCTCCAAAAACCTGGATATTGTTGCAAATGGTCAACGACAAAGCGGCTTGCGTGATAAATCCTGCGGTCCCGAATCGTGGGCGACCGGCTGTTTCCACGTTCTCTTCATTGCCTTCCGTTCAATACATCTGCCGACTTTGGCTGAAACCATGACAATCTATCCTGCCATCGATATCAAAGGTGGTCGCTGCGTTCGCCTGACCCAGGGCAAGGCCGACCAGGAGACGGTGTATTCGGAACATCCCGCCGAGGTGGCGGCCTCGTTCAAGGCCGCGGGCAGCGAGTGGGTGCATGTCGTCGATCTGGACGGCGCCTTCGCCGGTGAACCGACGAACTTGGTGCCCGTGTCGGAGATCGCGCGGCTGGGCATGAAGGTTCAGCTTGGCGGCGGCATGAGGACTCGTCAGTCGGTCGAGCGTGCGCTTGCGCTCGGGGTGTCGCGTGTCGTGATCGGCACGCGCGCCGCGGAGAGCGACGCCTTTGTTGGCGAACTGGTCCAGGCGTTTGGCGCCAGGATCGCGGTGGGCATCGACGCGAAGAACGGTCAGGTGGCAGTCAAGGGCTGGGTGTCCACCACCGGCACGGGAGCGCTCGAGCTCGCCCGGCGCATGGATGCGCTCGGCGTGGCGACGCTCATTCACACCGACGTCGGCACGGACGGAATGCTGACGGGCCCGAACTTCCCGGCCCAGGAGGCCATGTGCCGCGCCGTGCGCTGCGGTGTCATCGCCAGCGGCGGAGTCAGCCGTCGTGAAGACGTGGTGAACCTCGGCATCCTGGCAAAGCGTTGCCCCAACCTCGACGGCGTGATCGTCGGCAAGGCGCTCTACGAACGCCGGGTGGAGCTCCCGGACCTGCTTACCCTCGCGCGGCAGGCGCAGGCCTGATCTCGCGACCGGGCGGCACGAACAGCACGTCGGTCATCACCAGGTCGTCGGGTATCCCGGATGGGCCGCCATCGATCCGCGACCACTCATACCCGAGCGGCTGCAGGTGGGCGATGACGCCGCCGGCTTCCTCGCGTGTGTGAAGCCCGGCGAGCACGACAGGCTTGGCGGATTCGATCGCTTTGATGCCGCCGGCGACGGCGTGATGACCGTGCCCCTCGACGTCCAGTTTCACGAAGTCCGGGAGCCGGAGTTCGCCCGCTTCCACGAGGTCATCGAGGCGAACGGTGGATACGCTGATCGTTGGGATCGACGGGTTCCATGTCTCGTCCGTGTAGAGCAGGTGACCGGTTGTGCTCTCGAATCCGCCGTAGCTCAGAAAGCGTTCCTCGGAGACGCGGTCGGACACGGCAAAGGGGAAGATCCGGATCCAGGCTAGACGATTGCGGACCACGTGGAGCACGAGCCGCTCCCGTGCGACCGGGTTGGGTTCGAAGGCAGCGACACCGCCGTGGGGTCCAACGCGACGTCCAAGTCCCACGGAGAACAGCCCGTAATGCGCGCCGAGGTCCCAGACCTGTTTCCCATTCCAGTCCCAGAGGTCCATGATCCGCGCCTGGACTGCGGGTTCGTGGGTGCCGCGCCAATAGGCCGACCAGGGGTACAACGACCACACGGCGCCTTCCGCGAGCCCTGAGCGCACGCGAACCGGAAATCGCGCGAGGCCGGAGGCGCGCAGGATGCGATCGGCCAGGCGGCGTGAAATGGACATGGGCGGCCCCTGGGATCAGGGAAGCTGGTCGGCAATTTCCTCCAGCGGATACGTGAGGATCTCGGAGAGCGTCGGATGATACCAAGGCGCGCGAAGCATGTCGCGGACGGTCGCCTTCATGCTCATGGCGACGCTGAAACAATGGATCATCTCGCCGGCCTGAGCGCCGACGATCTCGGCGCCGAGGATCCGGCCCTTCCTGGGATCGGCCAGGACGCGGACGTATCCATAATTTGCATCCATCAGGATCGATTTCCCATGGTCGTTGAAGGGATAGCTGGCCTTCAGGAACGGGACCTTCCGGCGGATCAGCTCCTGCTCGCCAGGGCCGATGGATGCGACCGGCGGGTCGGTGAAGACGACGGTCATCGCGAGATCGTAGTCGACGGGTTTGATCTTCTTCACCCCGAAGGCATGCCGCGCCGCGAGTTCGCCCTGTTGGACGGCAAGGTGGACGACTTCCATCGGGCCGCAGACATCGCCGCCCGCGTAGATGTGCGGCTGCGAGGTCTGTTGCCAGCGATTCGTGGCGATCCGGCCGGAGGCGTCGGTGCGGACCCCGGCGGCCTCGGGTTCCAGGCTGCGAACGGCGGGTTCGCGTCCGAGCGCATTGAGGAGATGGGCCGCCCTGCGGCGGATGATGCGTCCGGTGGTGACGTCCTCGAATTCGACGGACACTCCGCTGCGGTCGCCGGAGACCTTCCGGATTTGAGTGTGGGTAAACAGCTCGATGCCCTCGTCGCGAAACGCGGCCTGGACGACGTCGGCGGCGTCGCAGGAATAGTCGCGCAGGATGTGGGGGCTGCGTTGGATCTGAATGACCTTGGCGCCGATGCGCCTGAGGAACTGCGCGAGCTCGCAGGCCACGATGCCGCCGCCCAGCACGATCACGCTCAGGGGCACGCGGTCGAGCTCCAGCACCTCGTCGCTGGTCCAGTAGGGGGTGTCGGCGAGACCGGGTATGGGTGGTTCGGAGACGCGGGATCCGGTGGCGATGAGGAAATGGCGTCCCTCGATCCGGGTGCCGTCGGTGAGTTCGACCCGGTTGGGCGACACGAAGCGCGCGTTGGACCGGTACAGGTCGTATTTCCCGGATTCCATCGCCTGTTCTCGGTAATCGGCAAATTCGCCGATGACGCGCAGCTTCCTGCGGTGGAGCGCGCGCATGTCGACCTCGGCGATCGGAATGCGAAGACCGAAGCGGTCCGCCTTTTGCGCCAGGTGGAGAACCTCGGTTGACCAGAGCAGGGTCTTCGAGGGCATGCAGCCACGAAGGATGCACAGACCGCCCAGTTTCCGGGCTCCGTCTATGATCGCGACGCGCTTGCCCAGAGAGCGGGCGACGCGTGCGCCGTTGAAGCCGGCTGAACCTCCGCCGAGCACGACAAAATCGTAGGTTTTCATGGATTACCGGGATTCAGAATAGGTCCCAAGCGATTCGGTTGAGAGAAGGCCGCTAGGGCAACAAACGAATGTGCCGGATCGGTGGGGGAGTATGAAACCATACTCGGCGATTGAATGGAACAGAAGGCAACGAAGGGAACGAAGGACCAACCGCTTACCACAGACGTCGGTCCTCAGCGGCCCTTGCCGAAGATCATCACGTGAATCGTCTTCAGGACGATCGCCGCATCGAGGGCGAATGAGAAGTGGCGGATGTAATACAGGTCGTACTCCAGCTTTCTCAGCGTGTCCTCGATGTTAGCCCCGTAGGGGTAGTTCACCTGGGCCCAGCCGGTGATGCCCGGCTTCACGAGATGGCGAAAATGGTAACAGGGGATCTGTCGCTCGTATTCGGCGACGAGACGGTCCCATTCGGCCCGGGGGCCGATCAGACTCATGTCGCCCTTGAGAACGTTCCAGACCTGCGGCAGCTCGTCGATGCGTGTTGTGCGGAGGAATCGCCCCACGGTGGTGATCCGCGAATCGCCCACCCGGGTATAGGGGTCGGACGCGGCGGTGGCCGTCCGCATCGTGCGGAGCTTGTAGATTTGGAACGGCACGTGGTTGCGCCCAATCCGTGTCTGCCGGAAGAACACGGGCCCGCGATCCTCGATCCACACGGCCAGTCCGCCGAGCAGGATGAACGGGGCAAAGATGATCATGCCGAGGATCGAGAGGACGACGTCGCTGATCCGCTTGATTCGCTCGAAGACCGGCTCGCGGGCGATCTCGAAGCCCTCCTGGAAAAGCCAGGTCTGGTTGAGGCGGTAGAGCGGGATTTTTCGCAGATAAACCTGGTAGAACAGTTCCAGCGTGTACGTGGGCGTCCCTCTGAAGTAGTAGCGAACCAGCTGCTGCGAAACGTTGGGCGGCAGCTCGCGGTTGCTCTCGCGAAGCACGATCGCCTCCGCTTCGAGCGAGCCCGACTCAATCCTCGCCAGGATCTCCTCGAGCGTGGCCAAGGGTGTGCCGTCGTCCATGACGACGGGTTCGCCGGTCGACGTGGGCAGGCAGAACACGATCGGCTGAACGAGGGTCGAACGCCGGGCTTCGTCGCGGAATACCTGGCAGCTGGGCAGGTCGCCCACGAAGACGATGCTCTTGGTCTTCTCCCGAAGGCTGTTGCGGTGGTAGATGAGTCGCCGGTAGCCGAGCGAAATCGGAATGTACGCGACAAAGCTGAGGATAATGACGAGACGGGAGGTCTGAAGTGGAAACGTGTTGGTGATGACGGCGTAGGTGATGAGCAGCGTGCCGACCATCGCGGCCAGCAGTGCGATCGTGTGCTGGCTCGCGTAGTCGAGGCTCAGCATGTCGGTCCTCGGGCGGTAGCCATCGATCAAATACAGCGCGCCCACGATGAACACGAGCGGCAGGAGCAGGACGGTCGTGGGGTAGCTTGAAAAGACCTCGATGCCGCGGAGGTTTCCCATGATGCGGAACACGAGCGCGACCAGACAGGCATCCAGCACGAACAGCAGGAGCGAGGTCTTTCGTTTGACGATCATGGGGTGAGACTTTGGAAGGGCGGGAAAAACGGCGAACTTCCGGGAGCCTCGAATCACGGAGGCGCGGGGGTCATCGGGTGCGCGAGAGTCGGGTTGGATCGTGTAAAAGACGGTTCACCTTCAGGGCGAAACCCGGACGAGCGGGAGACGCGGCATTCGTCCCTGCAAATTCCAGGACCCGGTGGTTCAACGGCGGTCCCCGGACTGAAGCGGGCCAGGGGGGCGCAAAGTCAGGTTTGAAGGAGACAGACCCGTTGGCAAGCCCGCTTGCCGAGGGAAGTCAGCCCGCCAGGAGCGCCGCGTAATCCGCGAGGTGCCTGTCGGCGAGGAGATCAGTGCCGAAGTCGCGCGCCCGGGTGGCGCCGGCCGCGGAAAGCGCCTTGAGGAGGTCGGGCGCCGTGCCGAGGCGCACGAGCAGGCCGGCGAGGGTTTCGGACGCCGCGGGCGATCGGTGGTCGAACACCGCGCCGGTGACGCCGTCCTGAAGGAAGTCGGAGAAGCACGCGAGGGCGCTGACGACCGGGACCGCGCCCGTGGCCATGGCCTCGAGGGGGGCCACGCCGAAGGACTCACCCTGTTCCGCGACGCTCGGATAGACGAAGACGTCGCAGGCCCGGAGCGCGGCGGCGAAGGCGGTCCGTTCGAACACGGGATCGCGGAAGGTCACGGGGGCCGTTCCTGCGAGCGTCCGCAGGTGATCGACGTAGGCGGGGCCGGCGCCGCCCTGCGCCACTTCCCAGGCCCCCATGATCACCAGCGTCGAGCCCGGCAGGCGCGGGGCCACCTGGGCGAAGGCGCGTATCAGGATTTCCAGCCCTTTCTCGGGATGGATTCTTCCGGCATAGAGGAAGCGCAGCGGCCCGTTGAAATCGCGCGGCGCCGCGGTGAACACCGAGGTGTCGATCGGATTCGGGATGACGTTGACGATAGGCCGGGACCAGGGGGCTTGCGTGACGATCGCATCCGCAACGGAGCGCGACACCGCCGTGATCCGGTCGACGCCGCGATAGAGTCGGTATTGCCCTTTTGGATATCGATGGGCGGCGACCACGATGCGTGCCCCGGCGGCGCGGCGGCGTCGGGCGGCCAGGACGGGCAACCAGAACGAGTTGAGCAGCCAGATGTCGGCGGCGGGCAGCCTGCGGGCGGCGGAGAGCGAGTAGGGGAAGTCCTTGAGGATGTTCACCCACACCCGGCTGGTGCTCCGGAAGCCCTGCAAACGAAGGTGGCGCACGCCGGCGGCCACTTCCTGGTCAGGCAGCCCGGGGTGGCGTCGCGAGATCAGGGTCACCTCGTGGCCCCTGGCGGCGAACCGCGCGGCGAGGTCCGTCGTCAGCCGCTCCACCGCCCCGGCGGGCCCGGGAGGCGTGGGATGAAACGGACCCGTGGCAATGGCGATCCTCATGGGACGGCGGGGACGTCGACGGTTTCCCAGAAATCGAGCGCGCGTTCGAGACCCTGGCTTTCGTTGTGGAAACGGCCCGCGTTCCGGGCCAGCTCCGCACGCGCGACTCGGTCGGAGGCCAGTTGACGCAGCGCATCGGCCAGCGAGTCGAGCTCGGTGCGTTCGAAGACGAGTCCCATGCGGCGCGCAGCCACCAGCTGTGCGATCTCCGAATTCCCGGGGCCGATGAAAAGGACCGGCCTTCCGACTGCCGCGACGCCGTAGAGCTTGCTCGGAAAAACGGCGGACTCGCACCCGGGCTTGAGCGTGACGAGGTGGATGTCGGCGGCCGAGAGGGAGGAGGCGAGGGCGGCGCGCGGCTGGGAGGGCAGGAAGCGCACATTCTCCAGGCGCAGCCGGCGGGCCTCCTGCTCGAGAGGGGCGCGGGAGGCTCCGCCTCCGACGAAGACAAAGCGGATCCGATCCGCATCCCTCAGGCGTTCCGCGAGCCGGAGCACCGGCTCGAGATCGTGGACGCGGCCGATGTTGCCGCTGTACATGACGACGAGCTCGTCTCCAAAACCCCAGGACGCCCGGAATGCCGCCGAC
>JAJXYI010000547.1 GCA_021780625.1 bacterium
CATCGTCGCGCCGCAGACCCAGAACATTGCCGTCCCGATGAGGAGCTTTCCAAGCCGTCCCGTGGTGAAGAGGTCGCGCACGTGACTCAGGAACGCGCCGGTGCTCGCGGCAAACCGCACCTCGGGCATGCTTCGCGTGGGCGTCATCACCAGGTTCAGCAGCAGGGCCCCCATGTAGATGGTCGCGACGATGAGGAAGGAGAGCATCACTCGGTCCTTGAACACGTCGGCCAGCACGGAGCCGCCGATCGCCCCCGTGAGGATGGCGACCAGAGTGAGCAGCTCCACCGTGCCGTTGGCCTTCACCAAGCGCTCGGAGGGCAGGATCTCGGGGAGGATTCCGTATTTGCCCGGACTATACAGACAGGCTCCGATGCCGACGACGAGGTAGCCGGCGCCCTGCCAGCCGAAGCCGTGCCGGATGCCCTGGATGCAGAGCAGCGTGCCGAGGACCTTGAGGAGGTTTCCGCCGATCAGGCCCTTCACCTTTGAAAACCGGTCGTTGAAATAACCCGCGAACGGCGCGAGCAGGACGTACGGGATGAAGAGAAGGCTCGTGTACAGCGTGTTCGTGCTGCGCAGCTGGGCCTCCGAGATTGCGCCCGAGCGCTGGAGGTAGGTCAGCTGGCCGACGATGACCGCGAGGATCGCGTTGTCACCGAAGGCGCTGAGAAACTGGCTTGCGAGCAGGAGGGGATAATTCCGACGGGAGATCATGGTAGGCAGCGCGGGTGGTTGGGAACGAGATAGGCAAGCGGCGCCGGATTCAAGGCCGGCGTTCCGGCCGGCGGCCGCAAGCGGGAGCGAGTGAACTGAGGCGGATGGTTTCATAGGCGTCGATCTGACGCCGCACAGCCTACCCGCAGGCGTGGCCGGTGCGTTAATCGATAAAGGCGATGCGGGGCATCGACCGAGGTGATGATGCCCTCCCGAAACTCCGTTGCCTCCCGCCCCACCCGCTGCTCGCATCGGGCGCCGTCATGAACATCCACCACCTCGAGCTGTTCTACCATGTGGCCCGAAACGGAGGCATCAGCCGCGCCGCACGGGCCATGCCCTACGGCATTCAGCAGCCCGCAATCAGCGGCCAGATCCTCCAACTCGAGGCCGAGATCGGCGCAAAGCTGTTCGAACGCACGCCGTTTCGACTGACACCAGCAGGCGACGAACTCTGGGCCGCCGTGGCTCCGTTCTTCGATGGACTGGAGCGCATCCCCGATCGGATCGCCCGCCGGCTTCAACCCCGCCTGGCGCTGGGCGCCGCCGAATTCATTCTCTCCGAGCACCTGCCCCGGATTGTCGACCGAATCCGCGCCAAGGCCGACGGCTTCAGGCTCGGCCTCCGATCCGGCTACCAGCAACAGCTCGAAGCCTGGCTGCTCGAGGGCCAGCTCGACGTCGCGATCACCCCGGTCGACCGGAAGCCCAACCCCGCCCTCCGCCACGCGAAGCTGGTCGCCCTTCCGCTCGTGCTCGCCGTGCCCGCCTCCTCCGGCCATCGCGACGCAAAGGCCCTGCTGTCGGATCGGCTCCCCGCCAACCTTCCCCTCATCAGCCTCCCGCCGACCGAGAGCGCGGCGCGCCTGTTCCAGGCAGAGCTTCGGCGCCGCAAGGTCGACTGGCCCGTGGAGATCGAAGCCAGCTCCCTGTCCCTCCTCGAACGGTATGTGGAGAATGGTTACGGCGCCGGCGTCACCGTCGACCGTCCCGGCCTGGCCCTGCATCGCGGCCTGCGGCTGCTCCCGCTCGCCGGGTTTCCGCCCCTGGAGCTTTTTGCGCTCTGGAGTCGGACCGCGGGTGAGCTCGCGAGCACGGCCGTAGCGGAAATCCGGGCCTACGCACGCGATTTCGGCTGAGAGCGGCGGGGTGTTTGGTGATGATTTTGTGACATCGTCACCGTCGCGCCACCCGTTCGTCACACACGCCCGTTTCAATCGGGCGTGTCCATGCGAGACCGACTCAACCTGGCAATAGTCACGGAAACCTTTCCACCCGAGGTCAATGGCGTGGCGATGACCTTCGGGGTAATCGCCCGCGAACTCGGGCTGCGGGGCCATCGGGTGAAGGTCTATCGTCCTGATCGGGTCGGAGCGGAGGGCGGCGACGAACCTGCGTACGAAGTCACGACCCTGCCGGGTTTCCCCATTCCCGGATACCCGGCGATCCGCATGGGATACCCGGCGCGCAACCGCCTTGCGAAGGCCTGGAAACGGGCGCGCCCGGACTTGGTGCACGTGGTCACTGAGGGACCGCTCGGCGCCTCGGCGATCTCCGCGGCGCGGGCGCTCGGCGTGCCGGTGACCTCGAGTTTTCACACCAACTTCCACAGCTACGCGTCCCACTACGGTCTGCCTCCCCTGCGCCACCTGGCCCTGGCCTGGCTCCGGCGCGTGCACAACCGCACGCGGAGGACCTTCGCGCCCACCCGAGAGCTTTGCGACGAGCTTGCGCTGCTCGGCTTCCGCGACCTGGCGTTGCTGTCGCGCGGCGTGGACCTGCGGCGCTTCTCCCCGGACCGGCGCTCCGCCGAGCTGCGAACGAGCTGGGGAGCGGGTCCGGACGACCTCGTGGTGCTTCATGTCGGCCGAATGGCTCCCGAGAAGAACTATCCGCTCCTCTTCCGGATCTACGACGCGATGCGCGCGGCAAACCCCCGGCTTCGTTTCGTACTCGCCGGCGAGGGTCCCCTTCAGGAAACGCTCCGCAAGACCCATCCCGAGTGCATCTTCGCGGGGTTTTTCTCACGCGAGGAGATCGGCCGCTACTACGCCTCGTCCGACCTCTACGTTCACGCGAGCACGACGGAGACCTTCGGCAATGTCCTCACCGAGGCCATGGCGAGCGGCCTGGCGGTGTGCGGCTACAACTATGCCGCGGCGAAGCAGTTCGTGCGCCATGGGGAAAACGGCCTGGTCGCGCCGCTAGGAGACGAGGCTGCGCTGACCCACGAAGCCGTCCGGCTCGTGTCGGACACGGCTTTGCGCGACCGCCTCCGCAGCGCCGCGCCGGAATCGCTGCGGGGGCAGTCCTGGGAGCGCGTGATCGAGCGGTTTGAGAACGACCTTGTGAACATCGCCAGGCAGGGAGGCTCGTCATGAGGAAGATCCTTATCCTGACCGCCGGCTTCGGCGAAGGCCACAACGCGGCGGCCCGCAACATCGCGGCGGCCATCGACGCAGAGGCCGGTCCCGGCACGGCGCATAGTGCGGACCTCTTTGCGCTGGCCTCCCCCCGCCTCAACCGGATTTCTCGCGCTGCCTATCTGTCGATGATCAACCGCACGCCGCGGCTCTGGAGCGCGGTTTACGCCTGGATCGACCGCGCTGCCCCGTTCCCCCGGCACCTCTGGTTCCTCCGGAAGGAGCGGGCCGTGCTCGAGCGCCTGCTTGCCGGGCTCGATCCGGCCGCCGTCTGCGCGACGTATCCGGTCTATGCGTTCATCGCGGACCGGCTCCGCGCCACGGGACGCCTGCGCGTGCCGTTTTTCAACGTCGTGACCGACTCCATCAGCATCAATTCGCTGTGGACGCGCCCCGCCTGCGACGGCTGGTATGTGCCGAATCCGGAGACCGGAGCGGTGATCGCCGCGCAGGGCGTGCCCGAGGAGCGGATACACGACTTGGGCTTTCCGGTGCAACCCGCGTTCGAACGGCTCGGCGGCGAACTGTCCCCGCCCGATCTCGCCTCCGGCGCGCGGCCGCGGGTGCTCCAGATCGTTCACTCCGGCGTGCTCAACGCCGAGCCGACCGCCCGCCGCCTGATCGACGAGACGGATTGGGAACTCACCTTTGCAGTCGGCCGCGACGAAGCGCTGCGCGACCGCCTCCTGCGCGCCACCCGCAACCGGCCACATCCGGCCGCCGTGCTGAGCTGGACGGACCAGATCCCGCGCCTGCTCCTGACTCACCACTGCGTGATCAGCAAGGCCGGCGGTGCGACCACGCAGGAGGCGATCGCGGCCCGGTGCCCGATGATCGTCACCCAGATCGTCCCGGGCCAGGAGGAGGGCAACTACGAGCTCCTGCGACGCCGCGGTGTGGGCGCGCTGGCCACAACACCCGATGCGGTACTCGCCTCCCTGCGCCAGGCTTTTCACGGAAACGGCTGGATCTGGAACCGCTGGCGCGAGTCGCTCACGACCCTCGCTCGTCCGGCCGCCGCCCGCCTCATCGCCCGCCACGCCCTCGACGCCGGCGCACCCGCAGGCGCCCCGGCGGCGCAAGCCACCCCAGTCGCCCCACTTTCGTGATGGTCCGCTTCATCTTCAATCCGCACTCAGGCAACAACCGTCGTCAACCCGGCCTGCTCGACGCGCTCCGCTCCGTCGCCGCCCGCCGCGGTCCGCAGACGGAGGTCGCGGTGACCCAGGGTCCCGGCCACGCGACCGAGCTCGCGCGCGAGGCGGTTGCCGCCGGCTGCCGTCGGATCGTCGCCGTGGGAGGCGACGGCACCATGAACGAGACCGCCCAGGCGCTCACCGGCACCTCCGCCGACCTGGGCCTGGTTCCCTGCGGCTCGGGCAACGGCCTGGCGCTCCACCTCGGCATCCCCACCCGGCCCGCCGAGGCCCTCGAGTTCGTGGTGTCCGACCACGCACGCACGGCGTCCATCGACACCGGCACGGTCAACGGCCACGTCTTCTGCAACGCGATGGGCGCCGGCCTCGACGCCGAGATCAGCCGCCGCTTCAACCGGCTCACCCGCCGGGGCCTCCCCGCCTATGCCCGCACCACGGCGGGCGCCCTGCTGCGTTTTCGCCCCCTCCCGATTTCCGTGACGGATGATGAGGGACGGAATTTCCAGATGAAGGTCCTGCTGGTGGCGGTGGCGAACTCCGACCAGTACGGAAACCGTGCCCGAATCGCGCCCCGCGCCCGGACCGACGACGGCCTGCTCGATCTCGTCGCGCTCCGCCCGGTCGGCCCCATCGGCGCCGCCACGTCCCTCGTTCGCCTGTTCTCCGGCACGCTCGACCGGTCGCCCCACGTGCGCTGCCTCACGAGTTCCGGGTTCGTGATCGATCGCCCCGCCCCCGGCCCCGTGCACACCGACGGCGAAACCCACGACGCCGACGCCCGCCTCGTCGTGCGCGCCCTGCCGCGCAGCCTCCGAATTTTGGTCCCGTCCACAGCTCCAGTCTCCAGCTTCTGCCATGGATAAGAAACGCCTCAAAGTCCGCACCGTCATCCTCTCGGATGTCCACCTCGGCACCTCCGAGTGCAAGGCCGTCGAGGCCTCGCACTTCCTTCGCACCGTCCGATGCGAGAAACTGATCCTCAACGGCGACATCATCGACGGTTGGCGCCTGCGCAAGGGCGGACACTGGAGCCGCGACCACACGCGGTTCATCCGCATCCTCCTCAAGAAACTTGAGAAACAGGGCACCGAGGTCATCTACCTCCGCGGAAATCACGACGACATCCTCGCGAAATTCCTCCCCTTCACCTTCGGCGGACTCACGCTCGTCGAGGACTATGTGCACGAGGCCGTGAGCGGCCGCTACCTGGTGCTGCACGGCGACGTGTTCGACACGATCACGAAGAACTTCGTCTTCCTCTCCCACCTGGGAGACTGGGGTTACCACGTCCTCCTCCGCATCAACCGCGCCTACAACGCCTGGCGCGCCTGGCGCGGCAAGGAGTACTGGTCGCTCTCGCAGGCGATCAAGGCGCGCGTGAAGAAGGCGGTTAATCACATCTCGAGTTTCGAGGATCACATCAGCCAGCTCGCCACCTCGCGCGGCTGCCAGGGCGTCATCTGTGGCCACATCCACACGCCCGCCGACAAGATGATCGACCACGTCCACTACCTGAACTCGGGCGACTGGGTCGAATCGCTCACAGCGATCGTCGAGCACTACGACGGACGCTTCGAGTTGATCTCGTACCCGACCTTCATCCAGGAATACCCGCTTCCCACCGAGCCCTCCGCGCTCGAGTCCGTGGAGGCATGACGGGGGAAAAATTGAACAGAAGCTCACGAAGGTAACGAAGCGCTTGGTCGCGGATTCGCCCGAAGGGCATGGCAACGGGATGAGGCCTTGGGAAATTGAAAATTGTCCCGACGCCACAGAACGCCGTCCTGCCAACCCGGGCGCCACCCAGCTCCAGACGCTTCGTTCACTTCGTTTCTGTTCAACCGATCAAGTTTCCGCTGGAAATTTGCGCCAGCGCGTCGGCAACCTGGCGGTCGCTGCGGCAGCGGGGCATCTTGTTCTGTCCGCCCCACTTCCCGTTTTGCTGCATCCATCGATCGAATACCTCCGCCGGCACCCGGCGGACGACCGGCCGGTCCAGGCCGCCGCCCTGGCGTTTTGCCGCGTAATCCTCGTTCGCCCGCGCGAGCTCCGCATCGAGCCGGGCCGCGAGCGATTCGCCCTCCTCCGCGCCACCCAGCCGGTCCGCGATCCACCACTCGTGCCTTCCCCGCCGCCGCCCGGCGGTCTCGTCGATGAAGAGCGGTGCCACGTGAAACTGCCCGGCGCGTCCGGAATCGACCGCGGCCAGCAGGGCGTCGGTGAGCTCCTTCTCGATGACGTGCTCGCCAAACGCGCTCAACTGCAGCCGGGTCCGGCCGGCATAGACGAGCCTCGGGGGATTGAGCGACGTGAACCGCACGACGTCCCCGATCGCGTAGCGACACAGGCCCGCCGGGGTCGTCATGACCAGCGCGTAATCCTCGCCCTCGCGCACCCCCTCGAGCGGGACCGCATGGACACCGCTTTCCTCCGGGTGGTCCGCATCGAACATATCCAGCGGCACGAACTCGTAATGGATTCCCTGCGACACCATCAGCCGTAGGCCCGCCTCCGTGGATTCGTCCTGGGCCGCGATGAATCCCTCCGACGCGGGATAAACCTCGTGGAATCCGACGCCAGGCCCCAGCGCCGCCTCGAGATCCCGCCTAAACGGACCGATCGGCACGCCTCCGTGAATGCAGCACTCGAGTCCCGGCCAGATCTCACGCAGCGTCGCGGCCGGGCGCCCCGCGGCCCCGGAGGCCCGCCGGAGCTCCTCTGCCAGGACCAGGAGCCAGCTCGGAATGCCGGCCACCACGGCAATGTCGCGGTCCAGCGTGCGCGCCGCGACCGCCCGGATTTTTGCGGGCCAGTCGCTCATCCGGGCAATCTCGAGCCCGGGCTCGTACAGCAGGGCGGAGACCCAGCCCGGCATGTTCAGGGCCGTGATACCGCTCAGGTCACCGGCGAACCCGGTCGGCAGGCCCCGTGCCCGCGGAATGGAGGTGAGCGCCGTCGATCCCCCGAGAAACAAATGCCGGCCTCCGAAGACGCGTCCGCCGCCGCGCCGCACGGCGAGCTGGAACAGCGATTGGAG
>JAJXYI010000508.1 GCA_021780625.1 bacterium
ACGCCCGCGAAGTGCGCCGCGAGGGGGCCTGAGGCGCGCAGCGCGCAGAAGGCCGGCCACTCGTCGGAGAAGGGCGCCGCCCCGGCGAGGTCGCCCTCCGCCAGCCCGTGGACCGCCGTTTCGTCGGCCATCACGCGGCCCAGGGGCGCGCACAGGCGCGTGCTCGCCGACTCCACCCGCCCGTCGCGGACCGTGGCGATGCCGTATTCGAGGATTCCGGAACGGCGGTTCCCCTCGAAGTCGATGAAATGAATCGGCTGCTCGGTCCAGGCGGGCATGGTCGGGCGCGGGTCAGCGCGGCAACAGCGTGAACTCCCCGACCTTGGGCGCGTTCGAGTCGCCGCCGAGGAAGACCTCGAATTTTCCCGCCTCGGGCGCGGTGGTCATGTCGGAGTGCACGAAGGCGAGGTCGGCGGGCGTGAGCGTGAAGCTCACCTGCGCGGAGGCCCCCGGGGCAAGTTCGACGCGGCGGAAGCCCTTCAGCTCGCGCACGGGGCGCGTCACCGAGCCCCAAAGCTGGCGGATGTAGAGCTGGGCGACCTCCGTTCCCTTGCGGGCCCCTGTGTTGGCGACCGTCGCGGTGAGCGTCAGGCTGCCGTTCATCGGGAGCGTCGGCGAGCTCAGCCGCACGTCGCGGAAGGCGAAGCGGGTGTAGCTCAGGCCGTATCCAAACGGGAACTGCGGGGTGTTCGGAACGTCGAGATAGTTGGACTTGTACTGGATGTGCGGCTGGTCGTCGGGCTGGGGACGGCCGGTCGTCATGTGGTTGTAGAAGATGGGAATCTGGCCGACGTCACGGGGGAAGGTGACGGGCAGCTTGCCGGAGGGCGACACGGCGCCGGTGAGCAGGGCGGCGAGCGCGGGGCCGCCCTGGACTCCCGGGTACCAGGCCTCGAGCAGGGCGTCGCAGTGGGCGAGCACGTCGCCCAGGACGAGCGGGCGCCCGTTCATCAGCACGACCACGACCGGCTTTCCAGTGGCGCGGAGCGCGCGCAGCAGCGCGGCCTGCTCGCCGGGAAGGTCGAGGTGGGTGCGGCAGCTGGCCTCGCCGCTGAAATACCAGGGCTCGCCGAGCGCGGCCACGACGACGTCGGACTTGCGCGCGGCCGCGACTGCGGCGGCGAAGCCCGAGCGGTCGCCCGGCTTGAAGCTGCAGCCCTCGGCGTAGGCGACATGGTCCGCGCCGAGTGCATCGACGAGGGCCGTGCGCAGCGTAACGGCGTCGGAGGCGCGTCCCTGGCCGTCCCAGGAGCCGAGCAGGTCGCGGGCGGAGTCGGCGAGCGGACCGACCAGGGCGACGCGCGCCGTGCGCGGGAACGGCAGGATTGCCTTGTCGTTCTTGAGCAGCACGCAGGACTCCTCGGCGAGGCGCCGGGCGACGGCGAGCGACGAGGGCCGCAGCATCGCAGCCTTCTCGCGGGCGGGATCGGAAAACCGGTACGGATCAACGAACAGCCCGCGCTCGACCTTCGCGCGGAGGATGGCCGACACGGCGCGGTCCAGGTGCGCGCTGCTCACCTTGCCCGATTTGATCAGCCCCGCGAGGTAGGTCTGGTAGATACGGCCCTCCATGTCCATGTCGACGCCCGCGTTGTACGCCAGCTCGCAGGCCTGTTGTCCGTTGGCGGCGATCGTGTGCGGGATGAGCTGGGAGATGGACTTCCAATCAGAGACGACGAAGCCCTTGAATCCCCATTCGCGGCGGAGGATCTGCTCGAGCAGGAAGGAATTCGCGGAGCAGGGCACGCCGTTGAGATCGTTGAAGGCGACCATCACGGTCTGCGCGCCCGCGTCGATGGCGGCCTTGAAGGGCGGCAGGTAGACCTGGCGCAGGGTGATCTCGGGTACGTCGGTGGTGTTGTAGTCGCGGCCCGCCTGCACGGCGCCGTAGGCCGCGAAGTGTTTCACGCAGGCCATCACCGTATCCGTCCGGTCGAGACCACCACCCTGGAAGCCCCGCACGCGTGCGGCGGCGATGGCCGATCCCAGGAAAGTGTCCTCGCCCGAGCCTTCCGCGATGCGGCCCCAGCGTGGATCGCGGGCGATGTCGACCATCGGCGCGAAGGCCCACTGGATGCCGGCGGCCGAGGCCTCCATGGCGGCGATGCGCTCGGACTGCTCGATCAGGTCGGTGTCCCACGCCGCCGCCTGACCGAGGTTCATCGGGAAGATGGTGCGGTAGCCGTGGATGACGTCATAGCCGAAGAGCAGGGGGATCTTCAGGCGCGACCGCGAAAGGGCGATCTCCTGCCATTTCCGGGTTTCGGCGGCGCCGATGATGTTGAGCATGCTGCCGCACTGGCCGGAGGCGACCTGCTCCTCGAGGTTGGTGCGCTCGATCGGGCCGGTGGCGTTGGACAGCGAAGAGCACTGCACGAGCTGTCCGATCTTCTCCTCAAGCGTCATTCGCTGGAGCAGCGAGGCGACCTGCGCGTCGATGACGGCCGGATCGGTGGGCACCGCGGGTGCCTCGGCTGCGCGGGCCGTGGAGAGTGGAAGTCCAGCCAGCGCGAGTGTCGCGACGGTCAGCAGGAGGAGCACGAGTCGGGGGAGGGGGCTTTTCATGGAGGGAAAGGAAGCGAGGAAACCGCGTGGTACAAACGGCCGTGCGGCCGAGCGCGGGCCGCACTCAGGAGCCGCCGCGCTGACGGACCGCCTCGAAGAGCGTGATGATCGTGGCCATGGCCACATTCAGCGAGTCGGCCTGCCCCGCCATGGGTATCCGGACGGGCAGGTCGGCGTTCTTCAGCCAGAATTCGCTCAGGCCGTATTGCTCGCTGCCCATCACGACCGCCAGGGGGCCGGTCAGGTCCGCGGCGCTGTACAGCTGCGTCGCGCCCGGCGTCGTGGCGATCGTCCGGATGCCTTTCGAGCGCAGCCACTCGAGCACTCGCGGGCTCTCCTCGACCACGCAGGGTACGGAAAAGAGCACGCCCGTGCTGGCGCGCACGACGTTGGGATTGAAGAGGTCGGTGACTGGATCGCAGACGATCACGGCCTGGCAGCCGGCGGCGTCGGCGCTGCGTAGGATCGTGCCGAGGTTGCCCGGCTTTTCGATCGCCTCGACCACCAGCAGGAAGGGCGCGGCGGGAAGCGGGATCTCGTCCAGCGTGCGCCGCCACTGGGGTGCCACCGCGAGCAGGCCATCGGGCCGCTCCCGGTAGGCGACCTTCGCGAACGCTTCGCGCGAGAGTTCGAAGAGACGGGCTCCGGCCTGGGCCGCCTGCTCGATCAGCGCCGGCTCGTTTTCCCCGAGGAACCACGAGGGCGCATAGTAGAGCTCCGTGAGCGCCACGCTCTTTTCGAGCGCCCGTCGGATCTGCCGGTATCCCTCCACCAGAAACACCCCCGCCTCGTCGCGAGGACGCCGGTCGCGCAGCTTCACGAGCTGTTTGATGCGGGGGTTCTGGAGACTGGAGATGTGTTCGACGTCGGACACGGGGAGGGTAGGGGACGAGGAAGGAGGCGAGGGGTCAAGCGCGCGGCCCGACGGTTTCGGTTGCGGCAGCCGGGGACTTGTGTTCGGTGGCACGCGTGTCCCGCAAGAAGAAGCCGTTCAACGACCATCCCTTCGCCTACCGCCAGGAGATCGAGCTGGAGATCAGCACCCTGACCAATCTGGGCCTGGGCCTGGGGCGCGTGCGGCTGGATGCTCCTGCTGCCGCTGAGGCCGGCGAGGGCGAGAGCGCTGGCTGGGTCGTGATGGTGCCCTTCGCGCTGCCGGGCGAGCGCGTCCGGGTCCGCGTCTATCGCAACCACAAGAACTTCTCCGAGGCGGACCTGCTCGAGGTGGTCAGCCCCTCGCCCCAGCGCATTCAGCCCCGCTGCCCGCTGTACGGGCGCTGCGGGGGGTGTCAGTATCAACATCTTTCCTACGCCGAGCAGCTTGCGTGGAAGCGCCGCCAGGTCGAGGAGCTGCTCCGGCACATGGCGGGCGTCGACCATCCCGTCAACGCGGTCATCGGCTCGCCCGCGGAGTTCGGCTACCGCTCGAAGATCACGCCCCATTTTCAGGCGCCCAGGGGCGAGCCGGACGCGGCGGGCCCGATGCCGATCGGATTTCTGAAGCAGGGCTCGCGGTTCGACATCGTCGACGTGCCCCGCTGCGAAATCGCCACCGAGGGCATCAACCGCCGCCTGGCCGAGGTGCGCGAGGAGGTCCGTGCCCGTGCGGCGCGGGGCGAGTACGAACGGGGCGCCACGCTCCTGCTGCGCGATGCCGGTGGGGAGGTCACCACCGATTACGAGGCGACTGTCACCGAGGCGGTTGGCTCGCTGAAGCTTCGTTTCCTCGCCCGCGATTTCTTCCAGAACAACCCCTTCATCCTACCCGCGTTTGCCGCCTACGTGCGCGACCAGGCTGCGGCCAGCGGCGCTCGCAACCTCGTCGACGCCTATTGCGGCAGCGGACTGTTCGCCCTGACGGCCGCGCCTGCGTTCGAACGGGTTGCAGGCATCGAGATCAGCGAGACCTCGATCGACTTCGCCCGGCGCAATGCGGCCGACAATGGCATCGCGAATGCCCGCTTTCTGGCGGGCGACGCCTCTGCCATCTTCCAGGGGCTCGACTTCCCGGCGGCGGAGACTGCCGTGGTCATCGACCCTCCGCGCAAGGGCTGCGACGAATCGTTTCTCAACCAGCTCTTTGCGTTCGGCCCCCGGGCGGTCGTGTACGTCTCCTGCGATCCCGCCACGCAAATGCGCGACCTCAGGCTTTTCACCGCGGCCGGCTATCGGGTCCAGACTGTCCAGCCCTTCGACCTCTTCCCGCAGACGCGGCATCTCGAGTGCGTCATCACCCTGGTTCGCTGAGGGTTGTCGTGGTTAAGCACGCGGTAAACAATCCTTTATAAGGTCAATTTCGGGCGATCATATCACAGGATGTGCGGGGTGAGCGCTCTTGCTCCGTGGGCGGGCTTGTCGTGGAGTATCCCCATTCGTTGTTATGAATAGTCGACGTTTCCCCAAGGGGCTGAGCCCGCGTGGAGGCCCCAACTTTCCCCGCGGCCGCGACCTGCTCACGAATTCGCTCTTGAACAAGGGCACGGCATTCACCGAGGCGGAGCGCGATGCGCTCGGCCTGCGCGGCCTGCTTCCGCCCCGCATCTTTCCGATCAAGGAGCAGGTTCAGCGCGCCCTGAACAACTTCCGCCGCAAGCAGGATCCGCTGGAGAAATACATCTTCCTGACGACGCTCCAGGCCCGCAATGCGACCCTGTTTTACCGGCTGCTCCAGGAGTACGCCGAGGAGATGATCCCGATCATCTACACGCCCACCGTGGGGCAGGCCTGCCTGGAGTACGGCGCGATCTTCCGCCGTCCCCAGGGCATCTTCATCAGCGCCCGCGAGCGTGGACGCATGGACGAAGTGCTGCGCCACTGGCCCAACCAGGACGTCCGCATGATCGTCGTGACCGACGGTGAGCGCATTCTCGGCCTCGGCGACCTCGGTGCGCTCGGCATGGGAATCCCGGTCGGGAAACTGGCGCTCTACACAGCCTGCGCCGGCCTGCATCCTTACTACACGCTTCCCATCTGCCTGGATGTCGGCACCGACAACGAGAAGCTGCGCGCCGACCCCTTCTACATCGGCATCGACCAGAAGCGCCTGCGCGGCGAGGAGTACGACTCGTTCATCGAGGAGTTCGTGGCCTCCGTGCAGCGGGTTTTCCCGCACGCCCTGATCCAGTGGGAGGACTTCGGCAACACCAACGCGTTCCGTATGCTGCATAAGTACCAGGAGCGTGTTCCCAGTTTCAACGATGACATCCAGGGCACTGCATCCGTCGCGCTCGCCGGCCTCATTGCTGCGCTCCGCGTCGCGGGCGGCAGTCTGAAGGACCAGAAGATCCTCTTCCTTGGCGCCGGCGAGGCCGGCACGGGCATTGGCGACCTCTACGTCGCGGCCGCCCGCGAGGCCGGGCTGAGCGAAGCCGAGGCACGCAGGCGCTGCTGGTACGTCGACTCGCAGGGGCTGGTGGTCAAGGACCGACCGGGCAAGCTTGCCTCGCACAAAGCGCCCTTCGCGCACGATCATCCGCAGGTGCCGACTCTGGTCGAGGCGGTCGAAACGCTGCGCCCCACCGCCCTTGTCGGCGTGTCGGGCTCGGCCCACGCGTTCACGCGTGAGATCATCGGGGCGATGACCCGCATCAATCCGCGTCCGATCATCTTCGCGCTGTCCAACCCGACCTCGAAGGCTGAGTGCACCGCGGAGGAGGCCTACGCCTGGTCCGACGGCAAGGCGGTCTTCGCGAGCGGCAGTCCCTTCCCGCCCGTGGTTTATCAGGGAAAGACCTTCGTGCCGGGTCAGGGCAACAACGTGTACATCTTCCCCGGTGTGGGTCTTGGCGCCCTGGTCTGCGAGTCCGCGCAGGTGACCAACAGCATGTTCCTCAAGGCGGCCCAGCGATTGGCCAGCCTCGTATCCGAGGATGACCTGTCCCAGGGGCGTATTTACCCGTCGCTCTCGAGGATTCGCGACGTGTCGATCCAGATCGCCGTGGCGGTCGCCGAGGAGGCGCACCGGGCGGGCTTGGCGCGCACCGACCGACCCGAGGATCTCGAGGCCGACATCCGCTCCCGCGTCTTCGTCCCGGAGTATTACGATTACGCCTGAGGCCCGTACTCATCTCGAAACTTCAAGCCGGAGGCACGCGCCTCCGGCTTTTTTAGTGGGCCTTGGGATTCATCGCGATCGATATTCGCATGACCCTTCTGCCACCTGCGGGCCCACTGCCCTGTGTTCCCGGTTGCATGCGGGCGCGGCTGTGATTCGCTGCGGGCATGTCCAAGCTGCTCTGTGTGTATTGCTCTTCCAGCGACAGGCTGGACCCGAAGTATTACGCGGCGGCCGATGAACTCGGCCGGGCGATGGTCGCGCACGGCTGGGGTCTGGTCTACGGAGGCGGCCGCGTGGGCATGATGGGCGCGATCGCACGCTCCGTGAAATCCGCCGGTGGCCGCGTCGTGGGCGTGATCCCCGAATTCATGGTCGCCAAGGAGCTGGCCTACAACGATGCCGACGAACTCATCCGCGTGCAGACCATGCGCGAGCGCAAGGCCGCGATGGAGCAGCGCGCCGCGGCCTTCGTCGCCCTGCCCGGCGGCTGGGGCACGCTCGAGGAAATCCTGGAGATCATCACCCTGCGCCAACTCGATGTGCTGAGGAAGCCCTGCATTTTTCTGAACCAGGACGGATTTTACGACGAGCTGCTCGCGCTGTTCCACAAGATGATCGACGGTCGGTTCAACCGCCCGAGCAACCTCGAGCTGTTCTCCGTCGCCCGCACGCCCGACGAGGTGATCCGCAGACTCGAAAGCGACCGGCAT
>JAJXYI010000298.1:0-6740 GCA_021780625.1 bacterium
GAGGACCAGGTGGCCCGCTACGAGGCTTCGAAGTTCACCAAGCTCGACGAGACCTCGCTCGCGCGGATCGACGCCGGAGTCGCCGCAATCGAATCCCGGAAGGTCCGCTTTGACGGCTGGGCCACACCGGGGGCTAATCTCCACGCCGCGGCGCTCGACCTGGCCCGGTCGATCGGCCGGCGCGCGGAACGGCAGCTGTGCACCGTCGCCGACCACGGACGGACCGTCAGGCCCGTGGTTAGGCAATACGTCAACCGCCTCTGCGACCTGCTGTGGCTGATGGCACGGGAAGCTGAGCAGGAACAATCCGCCGGTTGATGCCGTGCAAGCGAACGGGCATCGCCCGAAATAGGAAAGAAGCGAGAATCGAGGAGCGGGTATCGAGAAGAATTTCAGCATTTTTGACTGCGGAATCTCCCGAAGCCTAACGGGGATTCCGTCCCGCGCCTTCGGGTGGTAGCCAACCGCCGCAGTCCAAGGTTTGGAAACTGCCTTAACCTGGAGTGCGGAATCACGATTCCGCCCTCGGACGCGAGTCTCGACTCGCGCCCCCGCCGCCGCCCGCGTGCCCCGTTTGCGGATACACATCAAAATCTGGATACACGCCCGGCCGTCCGCCGGACGGCCATCGCCCCCCCCAGACTCCCCGGACCCGCCGTTTTGCCCCGCACGCCCTCCCCCAAAAGGACGCCTCCGGCCCCTGTCCACCCCATCCGGCGACCCCTGCAAACAACCTGCGTTATTTAAAAGCAACGGACCGCCATTGAATTACGTAACCTGCTGATCATTTATTGGTTTTAACATTACTAATCCACCCATGTCACACAAGTTACGGACGTGAAAAACTGTGCACGGAGCGGGGGTCGGGAGCTTGACTCTCCCGGTGCGCGGGCGCTTGGCTGGCACGAGACGCGCTGGCGTCGCCACGGGGTTCAACCATCGCCCCTGGTCACATCCAAGCTCAACACCATGCACCACACTAAGCTCCTCAAAGGGTTCGTATTCGGTGTGATTGCCTGCTGGTTCGCGGCCTTCACCGCGTTCGGCCAAGGCATCACCACCTCCTCGATCAGCGGAACGGTCACCACGGCGTCCGGCGAGCCGATCGCAGGCGCCACCGTGCGCGCCACGCATCTGCCGACCAACACCACCTTCACGGCGGTCTCGTCGCAGGCGGGTCGCTTCACCCTGACGGGCCTGCCTGTCGGCGGCCCCTACTCGGTCGAGGCAAGCGCGCCTTCGTACACATTCGGCGCCATCACCAACGTGCAGACCCAACTGGGCGCGAGCACCGAGGTGAACTTCGTTCCCAGCGAGGGTGCGGCAGTCACCCAGCTCGAAAAATTCGTCGTCACCGGCGAGGTCAACGACCTCGACGCCAACACAACCGGCGCCAGCTCCGAACTCGATACCCGCCGCGTCAACGACCAGCCCAGCGTCAGCCGATCGTTCGCCGACATGATCAAGACGAATCCCTTCGTCGCGATCCGCTCCGGCCAGGCCCTCGAGGCCCTCGGCATGAACAACCGCTACAACTCGATCACGCTCGACGGCGCACCCATCAACGACTCCTTCGGCCTGAGCTCCACCGGCCTGTTCTCCCTGAATAATCCCTTCTCCCTCGACGCAGTCGAGCAGTTCAGCATCTCCCTCACGCCCTACGACGTCCGCCAGAGCGGCTTCGCGGGCGCCGCCGTCAACGTCGTCTCCAAGAGCGGCACCAATCAGTTCCACGGGTCCGTCTACGACATCTTCACCGACTCCAACTGGGGCGGTAAGGACATCTATGGCAGCACCAAGGGCACCCGGCCCGTCTCGAAGGAGCGCACCTACGGCTTCACCCTCGGCGGCCCCATCGTGAAGAACCGCCTGTTCTTCTTCATGAACTTCGAGAAGTACATCAGTGACTCCGCGCCGACCTCCGCCGCCTTCACTCCCTCGAATGACTTCCTCTCCGCGGTCACCTCGCGCATCGCCCAGCTCACCAAGACCGACATGGGCACCTTCGGCGGCTCCAGCACCTCGCGGCTCTTCGACACCAAGCGCCTGCTGAAGCTGGACTGGAACATCAACGACAACCACCGCCTCTCCGTCCGCTACAGCGACACCATCGGCGCCCAGCCCAACTTCGGCAGCTTCCGGGCCACGGGCTTCAGCCAGCCGGTCACCATCCCCTACCAGCCGAGCTACTTCTCCAACGGCGCCACGAGCTTCAACTCGAACTTCTACACGCTCAACATCAAGGAGCACGTCTGGGCCGGCCAGCTGTTCGACAACTGGACGCCGAACTTCAAGACCCAGTTCAACTACTCCTACACCAAGCAGGACTCGGTCCGCGGCACGCCCGTCATCTTCCCCGAGATCCGCATCATGAACGTCCCGGGCACCTCGCCCTCCGGCGCCTCGATCTCGTCCTCCGACGCCTTCCGCTTCGGCACCGAGACCAGCAGCATGGGCAATGAGCTCCACATCAAGACCCAGACCTTCGGCGGCTCGGCCGACTACACCTGGAGGACCTTCACCTTCACCCTCGGCGCGGACGACCAGTCGAGCCGCTACTTCAACCTCTTCCGCCAGGGGTCGTACGGCATTTTCGACTACAATAGCCTCGCCGACTTCCAGGCCGACAGGCCCTTCGGCTTCGCGCGCTCGGTCGTCCAGACCGGCCTGCCCATCGCCGACATCAGCAAGTTCGACCAGGTCGGCGTCTTCGGCCAGGCCAAGTGGGAGCCGACTTCCCGGCTGATGCTCACCGCCGGCCTTCGCGCCGACTACTTGGGCAGCCCCATCGCCCCCGCGGAGAACGCCGCCTTCAAGAACGCCTTCGGAATGACCAATGCCGGCACGATCGACGGCACCAACGTGCCCGCCCCGCGCTTCAGCTTCAACTACGCCCTCGACAAGCAGCGCACCACGCAGATCCGCGGCGGCATCGGCGTCTTCCTCGGCCGCAACCCCTGGGTCTGGATCTCCAACTCCTACGGCAACACCGGCGTCGGACGTTTCAACGTGCTCAACGGCGTGACCGGCAGCGCATCCAACACCGCCAGCTACTCCGGTCCCACGCTCTCGCAGTATCTTGCCGGTAATTTCACGAATTCGGATCCGGCGTACAAGTTCGACCCGGCCAACCCGGTCGGCACCACCTCCGCCACCGGCTCGGCCTCGTCCATCGCCCTCATCAAGCCCGGCATGAAGCTGCCCACGATCCAGCGCGCCAACATCGCCATCGATCACAAGATCGCGTTGCTGAATGCGGTCGTCTCGGTCGAATACATCGACACCGAGCAGCTGTCCGCCCTGTTCGCGGACAACATGAACCTCAAGCCCACGGGCCGCGGCATCGACGGTCGCCAGTTGTTTGCCGGCTCCACCTCGTCGGCACCGCTCGTCAAGGGCTTTGGCGACGTGATCCGCACCCGCAGCATCCATGCGGGACATTCCGAGTACACCTCGATCAGCCTCGATCGTCCGATGAAGAACGGCTGGGCCTACAACATCGCCTACACCCACGGCCACGCCACCGAGGCGCAGACGCTCAACAGCTCGGTCGCCCGCTCCAACTGGGTCTACAACCCGGTGTTCAATCAGAACTCCGTGGAAGTCGCCCGCTCCGACTACGAGGTGCGCGACCGCCTCCAGATCACGTTCACGCGCGAGTTCCACTTCATGAAGCGCTACGCCACGGACGTCACCCTCTACTACGAGGCCCGCAGCGGCACGCCCTACAGCATGGTCTACGCGAACGACCTCAACGGCGATGGCAACACCGCCAACGACGTCGTCGCGGTGCCCTCCGGCTTGAACGATCCCCGCTTCGACTTCAGCGGCATGACGCAGGCTCAGCAGAATGCGTACATGAACTTCATCAACAACAGCGACTTCAGGATGTACAAGGGCAGCTACGCCCCGCGCAACGCGTTCCTGACCCCGTGGCAGAACCGCCTCGACCTCCACGTCTCGCAGGAAGTGTCCGTCTACCGCGGCACGAAGGTCGTCGTCTTCGCCGACTTCCTGAACTTCGGCTCCTGGCTGAGCAAGAGCCTGTTCAACTACGTGGAGACCTTCAACCCGCTGTACGGCGGCGCGACCCGCCTGTTCGGCGCGGCCACCTATGGCTCCGACGGCCGCATCAAGCCGACCTTCAACAACGGCTCGACCCCGATCCTGTCGCTCGACTCGAACGGCAACCTCCTGTTCGCCTCCTCGGGTTCGCAGATCAACCCGACCAATACCGAGAACCGCTGGAAGGTGCAGGCCGGCGTCAAGGTCGCCTTCTGAACCGGCCGGTTCCCGTCATCCCTTCAAGGCCGCGCCCCCGGGCGCGGCCTTTTTTGCGCCCAGCCCGCCGCCATCAGGGCCACCGGCCCTATATCGCGTGCGGTTCGCAAGCTCTTCTCCTTTGGAGTGCGGACTCACGATTCCGCCCTGCTTTCGGAATCCGAAAGCGACCGGGCATAGTCTGTACGAAGCACAACGAAGCCCGGTGCGCGGGAGGCTCCGCCTCCCGGCCTGCATTTGGATCCGTCCGCATCGCAGCGGCGGAGGCTTCCGCCGCCGGTGTCCCCATTCTCGGTTCCGGCCTTCCCGCCGAAGGCCCTGAGCTTGTCGAATGGGCTTCTCCCTCCTGCCATCAGCGGCATCGGCTTTACGCTGCGTGCGCTCATAAGCGCGCTCCGATCACTGCCGGCACGCCTGGCGCCTTTTTGCGTTTTTCGTGGCCATCACCTTCATCCCAAAATTGGCGATCGAATGGAACAGAAGGCAACGAAGGGAACGAAGAACAAACTGCTTCTCATAGAACTGAGAGCGTTTTTTTCACCGTTTGGGTCAGTGGATATTGGCTCTGTAACTACGCCCAGTCGCTTGGCTCGGCCTTCTTTGTTAGCTTCGTTTCCTTCTGTTAACGGCGATAAGGCTCGTGGGCTTGGTGCCGCCGGGGGCAGTCCGCAACGCCCACGCCGCGCTAATGCCCGCCCGTCATCGGCCCGTCGCCGCTGATCGGCTCGCCCTCGGCGCGTGGGAACGGTGCGAGGAAGGCGAGGATCACGGGCGGTATCGAAAGAAACAGGACAAGCGTGAAGAAATGGGCGTAGTTGTCGTGAAGGAGTGCATACACCGGACCGCTGATCCAGCCCGTCAGCCACTTCGTCATCGCCATGACGCCCGTCGCAAACGCGTAGTGCGTCATCTTGAACGGCCCCGGCGCCAGCTGCTGCATCATGTACAACATGTGCCCGACCGACCCCATGCCGAAGCCGAACTTCTCAATGCTGACCACCGCGCCGATCACCCAGAGGTGATGCGGCATCGCGTGGCTCAGATAAAAATAGGTGACGTGCGGCAGGTTCAGCGCGATCGCGAGGATGAAGAACGAACGGCGCAGGGTCATCTTCGCCGCGAGAAATCCCCCGAGGAATGCGCCGACGATGAACGCGATCGTGCCCACCGTCCCGTTGATCGTGCCCATCACCTCGTTGCTCAAGCCGAGTCCGCCGACAGCGCGGCCGTCCAGCAGGAAGATGGGGCCGATCTTCTCGATGAAACCCTCGCCGAAGCGATAGAAGAACACGACCGTGAGCATCATCCAGATCTGCGGCTTCTGGAAAAACGAGATCCACGAGTCGATCAGCGCGCGGTAGGCGGTCTTGAAATCGCTCCCGTGCAGACCCGACGGTCCTCCCGGAGGCAGCACGCGCAAGTGCCAGAGTCCGAAGCCGCCCATGCCCAGCGCCGTCGCACCCATCACGATCATCCAGCAGTGCACCCACGAAAGCATCAGGCCGTTGTGCAGCCAGCCCGTGAGCGTGACCAGCAGGCCCGAGGCGATCACCGCGCCCATGTTCCAGCACATGCCCTGGAGGCCCGAGTAGCGCGCCTGGTCGTGGGGCGACATCGTCGTCATGAACACGCCGTCCGACACGATGTCCTGCGTCGCCGACGCAAACCCCGTGACCCAGAAGAACGCGAGCGACACCGAGAAGAAGCTCGGCAGCGGCAGGGAAAATGCGACCAGCCCCAGCGTGGCCATCATCAAGAATTCCATCGCGATCACCCAGAATCGCTTCGTCTTGAAGGGCTCGAGGAACGGCGACCAGATCGGCTTGAGAACCCAGGGCAGGTACAGCTGGCTCGTGTAGATCGCGATCTTCTCGGTCGAGACCCCCATGTTCTTGTAGATGATCGCCGCCACCAGGCCCACCGTCACGTTCGGCAGACCCATGGCGAGGTACAGGGTCGGAACCCAGGCAAGCGGATGGACGGACTTCTTTTTCGGGGCAGTCATGGCGTTTGAGGGGGGCGGACGCATGAGCGCGATGAATTAACCTTAAATCAATCCAAAACCGCGGCGAACCCCAGACAAGGAGCGCGCACGGAGCGAGGCGACTGATTGGAACAGAAGGCAACGACGGGAACGAAGGACAAACCGCCTACCACAGAAGTGTGCGTTGATTGATTGGCCGTTTCGATGAGTCGATTCTGCCTCGGTGACTCCGCCCGATGTCGCCCTTCTTTGTTAGCTTCGTTCCCTTCTGTTAACTGCGTCCTGCGGCTCGCAAGCTCTTCTCCTTTGGAGTGCGGAATCACGATTCCGCCCTGCGCGGGAGGCTCCGCCTCCCGGCCGGTGCCCCCATTCTCGCTTCCGGCCTTCCCGCCGAAGGCCCTGAGCTTGTCGAATGGGCTCCTCCCCGCCCCAATCAAGGGCACCGGCTTTACGTCGTGTGCGCTTATAAGCGCGC
>JAJXYI010000298.1:6750-7312 GCA_021780625.1 bacterium
TCCGATCACTGCCGACACCCCTGGCGCCTTTTTGCGTTTTTCGTGGCCATCACCTTCAGGAGTTCCCGTTGCGGCGTAGGCACCCTAGGTCTCCGACCGCATCGGCGAGTATCCACTCGCTCATCGCGTCGCACCCGGCTTCGCCGCGAGCTTGAGTTTTCGCCCGGCACAGCCGTTCTAGCAGCCATGGTCAAAATCACCGGCGAATACCAAGGCGACCTGCACTGCGTCGCGACACACGAACCCTCGGGCAACACGCTCGTCACCGACGCGCCCAAGGACAACCAGGGCCGCGGCGAAGCGTTTTCGCCGACGGACCTGCTCGCGACCGCGTTTGCGACCTGCGTGTGCACGATCATGGCGATGGCCGCGCGGACCAAGGGCGTTGAGTTGAAGGGCCTGCGCTACGAGGTGGAGAAGGAGATGACTCCCCCGCCCCGCCGCGTCGCGAGCCTGCGGCTCACGGTCTGGCTCCCGGCCGCCGCGAAGGCGATTCCGCTGGAAGTGCTCGAGCGCGCCGCACACACCTGCCCGGTCCACCGCAGCCTCGCGCCCGAAGTCG
>JAJXYI010000136.1 GCA_021780625.1 bacterium
CTCGACCCTCGCCTCCGAAGTGCGCGAGGGCAAGGTGCCGATGGCGGCGATCGACCGCGCGGTGTCCGGCGTGCTGCGGGTCAAATTCCTCTGCGGCATGTTCGATCACCCCTACGTGGATCCGGACCTGGTCGGCAAGGTGACCAACACGCCAGCCCACAAAGCGCTGGCCCGCGAGGCTGCGGACGAGGCGATGATCCTGCTAAAAAACGAGGGACATTTGCTTCCGCTAGATCCCACGAAATTGAGAACCCTCGCGGTCATCGGCCCTAACGCGGCGGACATTCACCTCGGCGGCTACTCCGCGGTGCCAATGGAGGGAGTGAGTGTGCTGCAGGGCATCCGCAATTTTGCGGGCGATCACTTCAAGGTCGTTTATGCGGAGGGCTGCAAAATCACGGCGAATCACGCCTCGGGATGGATCGCGAACGAGAACCCGATTGAGAACAGTGCGGCCGACGACTCGCGCCTCATGGATCAGGCTGTCGACGTGGCGATGAAAAGCGATGCCGTGGTCCTCGTGCTCGGCGAAAACGAACTGATCCGGCGCGAGGCCTGGAGCGAAAAACACCTGGGAGACCGCGACACCCTCGCCCTGCCAGGCCGGCAGCACGAGTTGGCCCGGGCGATCCTGGCCACGGGCAAGCCCGTCGTCGTGCTTCTGATCAACGGAGGACCGCTTTCGATCAATTACCTCCAGGCTCACGCACCTGCTATCATCGAGGGCTGGTACCTCGGCGAGGAAACCGGTCCCGCCGTGGCCGACGTGCTGTTTGGCAAGGTCAGTCCAAGCGGACACCTCACGGTGACGTTCCCGCGTTCGGTCGGACAGCTTCCCTGCTATTACGACCACAAGCCGTCGCGTTTCCGCGATTACAATCAGGCCGATTCGACGCCGCTGTATCCCTTCGGCTTCGGACTCAGCTACACCACCTTTGACTTCAAGAACCTCCGGATCTTGCCGGACAAAATTCAGCCCAACGGCTCCGCAAGGGTTTCGGTCAACGTGACCAACACAGGCACGATGAAGGCCGACGAGGTCGTGCAGCTCTACATCCATGCCAAGGTCAGCTTCCCGACGCGCCCGGTGAAGGAGCTTAAGGACTTCGCCCGTGTGACCCTCGAACCGGGCCAGACCAGGACGGTCTCGTTCGAACTCACCCCCGACAAGCTGTCGTCGTACGATCTGCAGATGAAGCGGACCGTGCAGCCGGGCGACTTCGAGGTGATGGTCGGCAAGTCATCGGTGGATTTCGTGCAGGGCACACTCACCGTCGAATGACGGTCCCGGGGCCCGACCCATGGAAGCGACGCGCCTTTCCGCGAAGGAAAAGATTGGATACGGCCTGGGCGACGCCGCCAGTCACATCGTCTTCGACAACGTCATGTTTTACATGGCGTTTTTCTACACGGACGTGTTTGGCCTGCCGGCGGCGTTTGTCGGGGGCATGTTCCTGGCGGCCCGCGCGCTCGACGCCGTCAGCGATCCCGTGATGGGTTGGATGTCGGACCGCACGCGGTCGCGATGGGGAAAGTTCAGGCCCTACCTCCTGTTCGGTGCGATTCCCTTCGGAATCTCCTGCGTGCTGGCTTACAGCACGCCGCACCTCGGAGTGTCGGGGAAGATGATCTTCGCGATGGTGACCTACACGCTGCTGACGTTGATGTACACGGTCGTGAACATCCCGTACTGCGCGCTCGGCGGCGTGATCACGGGTGACGACAGAGAGCGGATCTCGCTGCAGTCGTACCGTTTCGTGCTGGCGACTGCCGGTGGCATGCTCAGCACGATCGCGATGGTGCCGCTTGCGCATTGGATCGGCGGTGCGAACAGGGCCGCGGGCTACCAGGGGGCGATCGCGGTGCTGGCAGTGCTGGCCGTGATTATGCTCGTCGGCTGCTTCGCGACCACGCGCGAGCGCGTCGTTCCTAAAGCCCGGGCCGGGAGCACGTTTATCGCGGACTTGAAGGACATCGTCCGCAACGACCAGTGGCGAGTCGTCGGCGTGCTCACGATCTTGAACATCCTCGCCGTCGCCACGCGCGGCGGCGCGATGATGTATTACGTGACCTACGTGCTTGGTCGGGCCGGTCTCTTCACCTGGTTCCTCGCAACCTATTCCGTGGGCAACATCCTGGGCTGCCTGCTTACGAAGCCGCTCACCGATCGCATCTGCAAGGTCAGTGTCTTCACCTGGACCAACGGCGTGCTGGCGGTGTTGAGCGGGGTCATGTTCCTTATTTCGCCAAGAGACGAGGTCTTGATGTTCCTCTTCGTCTTCGTGATCGGAGTGCTCCACCAGATGATCACGCCGATTCAGTGGGTGATGATGTCGGACACCGTGGACTACGGCGAATGGAAGCAGGGCAAGCGTCTCACGGGCGTAAGTTTTGCCGGCACGCTCTTTGTATTGAAACTGGGTCTGGCGCTGAGTGGCGCGGCGATTGGTTGGGCGCTGGCCGCATATGGCTACGTCGCGGGCGCCAAGGCGCAAAGTCCCGGCGCGGAGCACTGCATCATCGCGCTGTTCACGCTCGTGCCCGCGGCGATGTATGGGTTGAGCGGGCTCGTGGCCGGACGTTATCGCCTCAGGCGGGAGCAGATGCGTGAGATCGCGGCGGCCCTGGGAGCGGCCGGCCATTGAGTGCAGGCCTCGGTCGGAATGCAAGGATCGCTCCGCGGTTTACGTTCATGATATGAGGGTGTTGATGGACAAGGGGAGGGGAGCTTCATTGAGGAAACCCCGCCCACGGTCCAACCAGTCACCGCGTCTTCCGCTCCATGAGAATTCCCCTGCCTGTCCTTCTTGCCGTTGCTGCTCTCTGAACGACTCTGTCCCGTGGCGCAACCGCGGACTCCGCGCCCCATCACGTCATAGCTCCCGGCCCGTTTCAGCCCGACTGGCCGTCTTTGGGGGCACACTACAAGTGAGGCCTGGCGCCGGTGGGACGGTGATCAAATCTCTGGCCCTGGGATCGGGGGCTGATGGCGAGCGGAAGGTTGTCAAGGTGACGCTCCTTGGATACCTGGGTCCGGTTGGGTGTACCAAGAATGTCGCGCGGCTGCACATCGAAACGCCGGCAAAGGCGCCGACCGTTGGGCCTGTGGCTCTCCGCATCCTTTTGACCCATGCCTGAAGTGCACTGACTTTCCCGTGCATTCCGTCGTTTGGAGGTTCGAACTGGTGGATAACGTGACTCGTATGGTACCCGAATGCGGCTGGCCGTGTGCCGATAATTGAGGCAGGCTGCATCCGTCGGACCTGTTTCCGCGTAGAAGTGGACAGTTCAATCGCCATGAAAAATATCCATTCCACTCTATGCGTTATGCTCGTCGGCCTCTTTATGGTCGCGGCGTCCGATCTGAATGCGGAGCCGGCGAAGACCGCTCCCGAAACTCGCCGCGATCTGGTGATCGTGGTTACGGAAAACCTGGTTGGCCCGCGCGGGGAATCCCACGGATTCAACCGCGTCGCACGGGTCTTCACCAATGTGTTTGAGGCCCGGAAATGGCCCGTCAAAATCAGGGCCGAGCGGTTTGCGGCCAACACGAAGACCCATGCGACGGAGCTGCAGGTGTTTCTCAAAGGTATCCGCCAGGATATTCCGGGTGAGTACGAATTCTATGCCTGGGTCACTTTTGCCGATCGCGGCAAGAAGTTGGATATGGGGATCGTGAAGGGAACCTATTATCCCCGTTTCTTGGAGCCGATGGATGATGTGCTGGACGGTGCCGTCAAGGCGGCGGCAGAGAAAATCGCCAACAAGATTCAACCCATCCTGCTGCGTTCCGTGCAGAAGACGGGCTCGTGAGGATCCACGGTTTGCATCGTGCCTGTTCCTGACGACAACGAGACCGCCGCCAATGAGGCGTTTCTGCTCGCGCGAATCGGCACGGGAGACCGCGACTCGTTCCGTGAACTTTATGGGCGCTACAGTGGACCGCTGTTCTCGCTCGCGATGCGGTTCGTGGGAGACCGAGGGGCGGCCGAGGAATTGCTGCAGGACGTGTTCGTGAAAATCTGGCGCGGAGCGGCGTCGTACGACTCGCGCAAGTCGCGCCCCTTTACCTGGGCGGTGACAATCACGCGGCGTGTCTGCATCGATCATCTGCGAAAGCGCCGCAGGCAAACGTCTCTCGAATCGCCGTTCGACGAGACCCTTGCATTGGAGGGGGACGGGGCGGGTGAATCGGTGCGCTCGACCGCGGAGGCGCATGAAGACTCCGAGCGCCTGCGCGGCGCTCTTGCGGGCTTTCCGGCGCAGCAGCGGATTGCGCTCGAACTCGCTCTCTTTTCGGCTCTGACCCACATCGAGATTGCGGGCCGCCTCAACCAGCCCGTGGGCACCATCAAATCGTGGATACGTCGAGGACTGCTCGATCTCCATGACACCCTTTCAAAAACATCGCCATGAACCCGGAACTTGAAGATCTCGCCAGCCGTTATGTGCTCGACCAACTCGACTCTCGCGAGCGGGCCGATTTTGAAGCGCGTCTGCTCGGTTCGCCGGAGCTTCTCGCACGGGTGCGCGAACTCGAGTCGGCCTATGCCCGCATCATTCGGGGCCTCCCGCAGCAGGAGCCGCCGCCCCATCTCCTGGCTCGGATCGAGGCGCGCCTGTCGGAATTTCACGAGGAAGGGGCGCCGGCGGGATCGGTCGCACGATTCACGAAATGGACATTCTTCGCGCGGTGGGGCATTGCCGCGACCATAGCGGTTGGCGTTGCCACGTTGGCGATCCAGAACCTGCGCCGTGATACGAGGCCCGTGATCGTCGTCGTTCGCATGGATCCAAACCAAAGCACGCTGGCGGAGCTGCACCTCGGCACGCGTGGGGCCGATTCGGATGCGCGTTTCATCCAGCTGGCGTCGCTGGCCGAGAAATACTGGCAGAACCCGGATGCTCTCCCTGTCTCGCTGCCGGCTTCGAAGCGGATGGATCGCGCCTATGCCGTGTTCGATCCCGAGAGCAACCAGGGTTTCATCGGAGTACAGCAGCTTCCAACGCCGAAGGCGGGAACACGGTACTACGTCTGGATCGTTGATACGGTCACACATCGCATCCGGAAAGCCGGAATCGTTCCGCTCGATGGCGGAAACGGAGGCCTGTTCTCGTTCTCGATCGCACCCGTGCAGGGTGAAAAATCGGGCCGACTTCGGTTCTTTGTCACGGCAGAGGACAACGCGGGCGGGCAATCCGCCACACCGCACGGCCGGGTGGTTCTCGGAGGAAAAGAGATCTGATTCCGGTAAATGCCGATCGCACTGCCAAGATGTCGATCTTTGAATTGGTTTGATGCGGTGCAACGCGCAGATGCGAGCGGAGTGTGGATTTGGATACGACGCTCCGCTCCGACTTGAGTGTTCAAAAACGAAAACCGGCGTGCACCCCAAAGGGCACGCCGGGTTGCGTCCTGGCTGGAAGTCAAAATCGATCAGCCCAAGGGGCCGAGGGGGGCGAGCATGCGATGGCGCATCCGGCCGAGTTCCTTGAGCTGTTCGGGTGTGAGCACCGCGACGATCTGTTTGTGTTCATCCTGGCGCAATTCCCGCACCTTTGCCCTCCGGGCGTCGGCAGCGAGTGATTTGTCGGTATGCAGCGGCGTGAGCGCGGAGGAGGTCTGCCGCACGATGTCGTGAATCTTGGCGCGCTGGTCGGGCGAGAGTCCGAGTCGGTTTTCCATGCCGATCACGCGGACGCGCATGGCGGCCATACGGTTAAGCCGGCGCGGATGACTGAGAATCCGGGCCAGTTTGCCCTGCTGGGCGTCGGTGAGGACCGACTTCATTTGGACGCGCGAGGCCTTCCATACCGCGACAATCTGTTCGTGCTTCTGTTCGGGCTTCAGTGCGGAGTTGGCGCGGACCGCCTGCACGGTGGCGGCGGTCTGCTTACGAATGTCCTTCAGCTTGGCGCGCTGGTCGCTCGACAAACCCAGCTTGTCGGCAATCACGTGCATGCGTGCCGCCTTGAGCTCGCGGAAGCGCCAGCCGTGTTGGTGTCCGTGCTCGTGATGGTTGACGCTCGCCGCGGCAAAGCTCGCGGCAGCGGAAAAGACGAGGGCCGCAAGGCCAATCCTGAAGTAGGAGTTCATGGCTGCCGAGACGGCGGGCGACGAATGGCGGTTACGCGGTCGCAGATCAGCGGATTCGACCGAGCGGGGATGCGACACTCCCCAAGCCGACCGATCGGGAAATGCGAAATCCAGGCGGCTTGGGCTTTAGGTGGCGCGAATCAAGGTGGATTCTAACCTTTGGATCTTGAGGGGGCGTGCTGGCCAGCAGAGTACGGCGCGCCTGTCTGCGGGGGGAGGAGCGGTTCGAGCAGGCGCAGATCGTGCTCGATCTTGGGTTCGAGCCTGCGGCCCGGAACAAGCGTGGTGCTGCGGAGGCGCGCCCACCGCTCGTATTCAGCGGAGCAGATACAAAACGACATTCCATCGAGGCTGGCCCGTCTTGCCGGATCGAGTGTGCCGGGCGGCAGCGGATATCGTCCCGGGGTGGCGCCGGCGGGATCGCCGGGGGCGATGGCGAGTGTCCCGGAATTTGGGACGAGCGGTTTGAGGAAGATGACTTCGAGGTCCGGGGAGTAGCCAGAGCCAGTGTCGAAGCTCCAACGGGTAGTCCAGCCCGAGTCGAAGGTCTTCTGAAACCCGAGTGCGATGAGTTCATCCTCGAGGCGCGAGCGGTCCGGGAGGAGGGCGATCACGTCGAGATCCTTGTGCTCCCGCGTCCACCGCCCGACCAGGAAATCGACGGCCACCCCTCCGGTGATCCAGAAGGAGGCCTTCACGCGAGTCAGCGTGTGGAGCAGGACGAGAAGTTGGGAGCGACTCAGGGGCATGACCTCGCGGCCACTCAACCATGTTGGATGGCCCAGTCAAACGGCTGCTTGAGGACGGTGGGCTTTGTCAGGGCACGTCGAAAACCTCGACGACGGCGTTGCCAGTGTCGCCTTTCGCTCCGGAGACCACGGCGGTGTACAGGCCTGGATCGAGCGTGACAAGGAGGGCGGAGTCGGCGGTGGCGGACGATCCCCAGGAGTAGGTGCCGATCTTGTCGCCTACCGCGGAGATTGCCGGGTCAGCGGCCCAGCCGGAGTTGGTGCCGATGAGGGAAGGCGTGCCATTGGACTCCTTGTGACGTTGAACACCAGTCTTCGCCCCTTCTTTAGGGACAGGCGAATTTTCAGCAAATCGGCTATCCCACCGACTTTCCTGCTCCCCCTGCGCAAGGGACGGGCAGTTTTTCCGATGCCCCGTGCCAAGGGACAGGCAGATTTTACGAAGCGCGAAAGCCG
>JAJXYI010000401.1 GCA_021780625.1 bacterium
CGGAGTTCACGATTTCGGGATTCCAGCCTGCCGGCCATCCCCCGCTCAGCCTGCCGGCGAGTCCCGGCCACTGCATCGAGGTGGCGACGGGCGCGGTGCTGCCCGACGGGGCGGACTGCGTGGTGCCGTACGAAAAGGTCGAGCGCGCGGACAATCGGGTGATCCTGCGCTGCGCGGAGGCGCCCAGGCCGGGCGACGCGGTGCATGCCCGTGGATCGGACCGGCAGGCGGGTTCACTGCTGCTGCGCTCCGGCGCGCGGCTGCGCGGTCGCGAGCTCGCGGTCGCGGCCTCGTGCGGAAGGACGGACCTGCTGGTGTCGTCCCGTCCGCGTATCGGACTTTTGGTGACCGGCGACGAGCTCGCCGATCCGGGCGCTCCCGTGATGCCCTGGCAGCAGCGCCGATCCAACGACGTGGTCCTGCGCTCGGTGCTCGAGGCGGCGGGGGCGGAGGTGCGGTGCCGGCACGTGGGCGACGACGCGACGAGAATGGGCGCGATGCTCGCGGAGCTGCTCGAAGTCAGCGATTTTGTCGTGACCACGGGGGGCGTTTCGAAGGGGCGGCTCGATCTTCTGCCCGACCTGCTGTCGCGCGCCGGGGCGACCTCGCGGTTCCACGGTGTGGCCCAGCGTCCGGGCAAGCCGCTGTGGTTCGGACTCTCGGGGGGCCGGCCCGTCTTCGGGCTTCCGGGCAATCCGGTGTCGTCGTTCGTCTGCCTGCACCGGTACGTCCTGCCCGCGCTCGGTTGTGCGGCGGGTGCGGCGGCGCGACCGGTTGATTTCGTGCCACTCGTCGAACCCGTCCGTTCGGACCGGGTGCTCACGCTCTACGTGCCGGCCGTGCTGGTCAGGGGTGGCTCCGGGGGGCGGATGGCCCGGCTCGTGCCGACCAACACCTCGGGGGATCTCACCGCCCTGGTCGACACCGACGGTTTCGTGGAAATCCCGCCCGACGGGGGTTCGCTGCCCGCCGGATTCCTTGCTCCCTTCCGCCCCTGGGCCTAGATCGTGTGCGCCATGTTCAGTCACCTGGATGAAAACGACCGGCCGGCGATGGTGAATGTCGGCGACAAGCAGATCACGCGGCGCACGGCGACCGCGGAGGCGCGCGTCTGGCTGCCTGCCTCCCTGGCGGCATTGCTGCGCGACGGGGACATCGCGTCCAAGAAGGGTCCTGTGTTCCAGACTGCCATCCTTGCGGGCATCATGGGAGCGAAGCGCACGTCGGAGCTGATTCCGCTCTGCCATCCCCTTCCGCTCGATGACTGTCGCGTCGAGATTCGCCCGGGCGAGCCCGCGGCGGACGGCTCGGTGGAGCTCGAAGTCCGGTGCCACGTGGAAACGCACGCGCGGACGGGGGTCGAGATGGAGGCGTTAGCGGGTGCGAGCGTGGCGGCGCTGACGCTGTACGACATGGGCAAGGCCGTCACCAAGGGCATCGTCGTGCGCGAGCTGCGTCTTCTCGAGAAGACGGGGGGGAAGAGCGATTTCCGCGCGTGAGCGCGGGCGCCCCGCGACATGAGGCCCGACCCCAAGCGCCTGCGCGAGGCGGCCGAGGCGATCGCCGCGGCGGATGCGCTGCTCGTCTGCGCGGGCGCCGGGATGGGGGTCGATTCGGGCCTGCCTGATTTCCGCGGCACGGAGGGCTTCTGGCGCGCGTATCCGGAGGCGCGCAGGCTCGGGCTCTCGTTCGAGGATCTGGCCAACCCGACGTGGTTCGACCGGGATCCCTCTCTGGCGTGGGGCTTCTATGGCCACCGATTCGGCCTGTATCGCTCGGTGGCGCCGCATGCCGGCTATGGAGCGCTGCTGCGCTGGGCGGGGTCGAAGAAAAATGGATACTTCGTGTTCACGTCGAACGTGGACGGGCATTTCCAGAAGGCGGGCTTTTCCGACGAGCGGATCGTCGAGTGTCACGGTTCGCTGACGCACCTGCAGTGCGCGCGACCCTGCTGCGCCGGCTCATGGCCCGCCCCCGAGGGGCTCCGCCTCGACGTCGACGTCGAGGCGCTTCGGCTTCGCTCGGAACCCCCGCGGTGCCTGAGCTGCGGGGGAGTCGCGCGCCCGAACGTGCTGATGTTCGGGGACGAACGCTGGGTGGACGGCCGGAGCGCAGCGCGGCAGATCCAGTTCAGGCTTTGGCTGCGGGGGCTCGTGCGCGGGCGCCTGGCGGTCGTCGAGATCGGTGCGGGCACCGCGGTGCCCACCGTCCGCGCGACGGCGGAGCAGATCGCCCGCGCGGCGGCGGCGCCGCTGATCCGCATCAATCCCGACGGAGCCGAGTGCGGCGCCGGGGACATCCCTCTGGCCGCGGGCGCACTCGAGACGCTGCTCGCGATCGACGAGGTGGTCCGCGAGCGCGAACGGCGTGCGTGAGCGCGGGTGCTGGGCCGCGAATCGGCCCTGAAGCGCGGCGTGTCCGCCGCTGATCACGAACGGCTTGCAGCCGTGCATACGGACTCTTCCGCGAAGACTCCGCAATCTGGCAAGCGATCTGCTTTAGGGCCGGTCGGGTGTCGTCCCATCGGGGCCCAAGGCCGCGAGCGGCGCCCGCCCAAGCACAACACAACACCACACAAGCTTATGTCCAAGCATCTGACCCTGTTAGCGGGTTGCGCAGTCTCGGCCCTGGCGCTCGTCTCGAGCGCGCGCGCCGACGTCAAGTTGAATGACAACATCACGCTGAGCGGATACGCGGCCGGCGCCTACATGAACTACAAGGCCAGCGGAGTTCCCGCCGTGGACTCGCTCTTTGACGCCTCGAAGCCGGTCCCCGGCGGTGGCGATGCCAACGACCTGCTCACGAAGTTCACGTTCAACTACAAGCCCGTGACGACGGTGATCAGCTTCAACTATTTCCCGAACCTCACGGGCAGCGAGTTCACGGTGCTCGACGCGTACGCCACTTACGACTTTGGCAACGGGTTCTCGATCACGGGCGGAAAATTCCTGAGCTACATGGGCTACGAGTCGTTCTATCCCGCGAGCATGGACCAGATCAGCTACGCGGACAACGACTTCCTCGGCGCGATTCCCGCGTACCACACGGGCGTGCACATGGATTACACCCAGGGCGCGATCAGCACGGGTGTCGCGGCGCTCGACTCCGTGTACTCTCCCTACGGTCCGACCAAGGGCGACGGCGAGCTCAAGCACAACGCCGGCTTCGAGGGTTATGTGCAGTACAGCGCCAACGGCCTGACCCTCTGGGGCGGCGTGGCGCACGACACGAAGGGCGGCTTCGAGCCGCATTCGGTGACCACCTTTGACGTCTGGTCCAGCTACCAGGCCACCAAGGACGCGCGGCTCGGCGCCGAGTTTGTCTCCAAGGACGGCGGCCCGGGCGCCAAGGGCACCAACTGGATCGCCTTCCTCGACTACAGCTTCTCCGGCACCGTCTCGTCCGCCTTCCGCGTGAGCGGCGAGGAGATGGCCGACGGCGGCCCGAAGTTCACGAAGTACACGGTCTGCCCTGCGCTGCAGGTCACGCCCGCGCTCGCCGTCCGCGTCGAGTATTCGTACTACAGCTACAGCAACTACACCTCGAGCAGCGCGAACTTCTTCGGCGTCCAGTCGATCTTCAAGTTCTGAGCCTTCGCTCCGCAGTCGCCGGGGCCCGCAGCGGTCGCCGGCGACGCTCACCCCTCCCCCGGCCCGCTCCGCGTGAGCGGGCCGACACCCAGGCAAAAACACCATCCCACCCCGCGGGCTTCCGCGCCGCCTGCGCGCAACCCGCAAGACCAGCTCAACTCCCAGACTCATGATCAAGAAACTACCGCAACTGCTCGGCGTCGGGGCCATGGCCCTGAGCGCTTTGGTCGGCTCCGCCCGCGCGGAGGAAACCGTCAAGGTCGGCGTGCTCCACTCGCTCTCCGGCACGATGGCCATCAGCGAAACGTCGCTTCGCGACATGCTGCTGTTCGCCTTCGACCAGATCAACGCCCAGGGCGGCGTGCTCGGCCACAAGATCGAGCCCGTCGTCGTCGACGGTGCCTCCAACTGGCCGCTCTTCGCCGAGAAGGCCAAGGAGCTGCTCGAGCAAGACAAGGTGCCGGTCGTCTTCGGCTGCTGGACCTCCGTCAGCCGCAAGTCCGTGCTGCCCGTCTTCGAGAAGGACAACGGCCTCCTGTTCTATCCCGTCCAGTTCGAGGGTGAGGAACTCTCCAAGGACATCTTCTACACGGCCGAGGCCGTCAATCAGCAGGCCATTCCCGCGGTCGACTACCTCCTCGCGCAGGGTGTGAAGAAGTTCTACCTGATCGGCACCGACTACGTCTATCCGCAGACCACCAACCTGATCCTCTACAAGTACCTCCTGCTGCACGGCGTGCCGATCCAGAACATCGGCGGCGGCCTGCGCAAGGGTCCGGACGGCAAGGTGATCTCCGCGGGCAAGTACGTGCCGTTCGGATACACCGACTTCCAGCAGATCGTCGCGGACATCAAGCAGTTCGCCGCCAGCGGCGACGCCTGCGTGATCAACACGATCAACGGCGACTCGAACGTGCCGTTCTTCAAGCAGATCGTCGCGGCTGGCCTGACTCCGTCGGACTGCCCCGTGGTCTCGTTCAGCCTTGCGGAGGACGAGCTCCGCAGCATGCCCACCCGCAATCTCGTGGGCGAGCTCGGCTGCTGGACCTATTTCCAGTCCCTCAAGACGCCTGAAAACGCGACCTTCCTGAAGGCCTGGAACCACTGGCTCGAGACCGAAAACTATCCGGGCGTCGTGAAGGAACACCGCGTGGTCGACAGCCCGATGGTGCTTTCCTACGACGGCGTCTATCTGTGGAAGGCGGCGGTCGAGAAGGCCGGCTCCTTCGACGTGGACAAGGTCCGCAAGGTGCTCGAGTCGGGCACGATCAGCTTCGACGGTCCCGGCGGAAAGATCACGGTCCAGGGCGATCACTACACGACGAAGAACGTGTACATCGGCGAGACGAAGGCCAACGGCCAGTTCCGCATCCTGAAGACCTTCGATCAGGTCGCCGGCGCGCCCTTCATCCTCAAGGGCCTCGACGAACAACTCGCCGCGAAGGGTATGTAACTCACCCGCGCCCGGCGAATTTCCAACTCACGGCCCAGTTCGCCCGGGCGCCCAAGCGGCGCCCCGGCGAGCGGCTCAGAAACGGTTTATCGTTCAGGGGCGGAGGTTCACACCACCGCCCCTTTCCAGTCCATGAATCCCCTCCCACGACCCATTGTTTTTCTCCTTCTCACCCTCGCCCTCCTGACGCCGCGCCTGCTCGCGGTGCCCAAGACGGAGGCCGGGGTACGTCGCGAGCTCGTGCAGACGCTGCTCAGCCATGGGCCCGAGCGCCATGAGCTGCTGCACGATCTCGCCCGCTCCGGCTCCAAGGTCGCCGCCTCGATCCTCACCTCCTGGACGCGCGGCGAGATCTACGCCTATCGCGCGCCCGACGGGAAGGTCATCCCCGTGACGCTCGAGGACCAGGAGGATGCCAACGGCCGGGCCCGCGCGATCCGGGTCGACACCGGTGCGTTCCTGGTCGACGCGAAAGGGAAGGTCCTGAAGTTTGATGACAGCACGCTGGACACGATCGACACAGACATGCGGCTGCGCATGGACATCCAGCAGGCCATCGACGTGCTGTCCCTGGCCAGTCCGGTCCCGGACGAACGCCGCTCGTCCGCGGTGAAACTCGGCAACTCGGGCAAGATGGCCTATCTGCCCTACCTCGAGGAACGGCTCCCCGAGGAAAACGTCTCCACCGTCCGGCGCGCGATCAAGGAGGCCATCGCGACGCTCAAGCTCGGTTCTCCCGACCCGTCGGTGCAGATCGCGGCGGCCCGCAGCCTGGCGCGGCTCAACGCGCTGGGCGCCGTGGACGTGCTCACGCAGTTCGTCGCCAACAAGTCGGCCGATCCCGGCGCCCTCGCAGCCGCGCGCATCGCGCTGCATTCGATCCAGGAACACATCTCCCTCGTCAATTTCTTCGGCACCCTCTTTCGCGGCGTGAGCCTCGGCTCCATCCTGCTGGTCGTTTCGCTCGGCCTCGCGATCACCTTCGGCCTGATGGGCGTGATCAACATGGCCCACGGCGAGATGATCGCGGTGGGCGCGTACACCGCGTACCTGGTCGAGAACCTCTTCGGCTCCGGCATCACCCTGCCCTTCTTCGGCCTGGGTCTGCACGTGCCGGGGTTCAACGCGACGGGGTCGTTCTACGAGAGCAATTTTCTCTTTGCCATCCCCGCGAGCTTTGTGACTGCGGCCATCGCGGGCGTGGTGCTCGAGCGGCTCGTGATCCGCTTCCTTTACCGCCGCCCGCTCGAATCGCTGCTCGCCACCTGGGGCGTCTCGCTGGTCATGCAGCAGGGCTTTCGAATGGTCTTTGGCGCCAACAACGTCCAGGTCGACTCTCCGTCGTGGCTGCTGGGTCACTTCAGCATCAACGACGTGATGTTCGGCTACAACCGCGTGTTCGTGGTGGGTTTTGCGATCGCGATCGTGATTGGCACCTGGCTGCTCCTGACGAAGACGCCGCTTGGACTGTTGATCCGTTCGGTGATGCAGAACCGCCGCATGGCGTCGTGCATGGGCGTGCGCACCGACTGGGTGAACATGCTCACCTTCGCTTTTGGCTCGGGTCTCGCGGGCCTCGCCGGCGCCTTCCTCTCGCAGATTGGAAACGTGGGACCGAGCATGGGCCAGACCTACATCGTCGACAGCTTCATGGTCGTGGTGGTCGGCGGAGTCGGCAGCATTGTCGGCACGGTGTTCGCCTCGCTCGGCATGGGTTCCGCGGACCAGGTGCTGCAGCAGGTTCTCGGTTCTCCGGTGCTGGGGAAGATCCTGGTGCTGTGTTTCATCATCCTGTTCCTGCAGTGGAAACCGGGCGGGCTATTCGCCACCCGCAGCCGCAACCTCGATTGAGCCATGCGCACGGACCGCTCCCGCATTGAACTGTGGTTCCTGGCGCTGTTTGCGCTGGTGATCCTCGTTATCCTCCCGGGCCTGAATGCCTTCACGCCCGCGGCCAGCGCGCTGCACGTCAGCGATTTCACGATCAACCTTTACGGCAAGTACCTGTGTTATGCCGTGCTCGCGATCAGCGTGGACCTGCTCTGGGGTTACACCGGGCTGCTCAGCCTGGGACAGTGCCTGTTCTTCGCCCTGGGGGGCTACGCCTTCGGCATGTACCTGATGCTGATGATCGGAAAGCTCGGGCAGTACCACAGCAACCTGCCCGACTTCATGGTCTTCCTCGGGTATCCCAGGCTGCCTGCCCATTGGGT
>JAJXYI010000608.1 GCA_021780625.1 bacterium
TCTATGAGCGTTTCGAGCCCGACTACGTCGTCCACCTCGGCGCACAGGCAGGCGTGCGTTACAGCGAAATCAACCCGAGCGCCTACGTGCACAGCAATTTGGTCGGGTTTGCCAACGTGCTCGAGTCCGTGCGCCAGATGCCGCCCAAGCACACGGTCTTTGCGTCCTCGAGCAGTGTGTATGGCGCGGACGCCCAGGTGCCGTTTCGCGAGGACTCCGCGCTGGGCAAGCCGCTTTCGTTCTACGCCGCCACGAAGCAGGCCAACGAGGCCATGGCCTTCGACTACGCCCGCAACCACGGCGTGTTCGTGACCGGCCTGCGTTTCTTCACGGTGTACGGACCCTGGGGACGTCCCGACATGACCCCGATGCTGTTCGCCAAGGCGATCCAGGAGGGACAGACGATCAAGCTCTTCGGACAGGGCCACTATCGGCGGGATTTCACCTACATCGACGACATCACGGAGGGTGTGATCCGCGTGCTTCTATATCCGCCGGAAATGCGTCCGACGCCGCCGTACCGGGTTTTCAATCTCGGTCACAACAATCCGATCGAGATGATCGAATTCGTGCGCGAGCTCGAGGCGGCCATGGGGCGCAAGGCTCTGGTCGAACTCATGCCTCCGCAGCCGACCGAGATGCCGGCGACGCGGGCGGAGATCAGCCGGGTCAAGGCCGCCGTCGGCTATGACCCGAAGGTCTCTCTCCAGGAAGGCGTGCGCCGGTTTGTGGAGTGGTACCGGGGCTATTACGCCTGAGGTCCCTCGCCCGGTTACCAGCCGCCGCCCAGCGCCTTCACGAGAGTAATGCTGGCCGCGTAACGCTGTGCCTCGAGTTGTGAGGCGAGGCGTTCGAACTGAAGCGCGCTGCGTTCGGCGTCCATGACCTCGAGATAGCTGACAAGCCCCTCACGGTATCGGAACTGAGAAAGGGCGGCGGCCTTGCGGGCGCTGTCCACGGCCTGGCCGACCACCCTGGCCTGGGCGGCCAGGGTGCGCAGCGCCGAAAGGCTGTCCTCGACCTCCTGGAATGCGACCAGCACCTGTCCTTGGTAACGCGCCGCCGCTTCGCGATAGGCGGCCTTTGCGCGCTCGTAGTTGGCGCGGTTCCGTCCCCCCGTGAAGATCGGCAGCGAGATCATGGGCGCGAAGGCCCATTGGCTGCTCGTCGAGTGCAGCAACGAATCGAGTTCTGAGCTGTTGTACCCGGCCGAGCCGACGAGCCGGATGTCCGGGAAGAAGGCCGCCTTGGCGACGCCGATCTGGGCGTTCACGGCCGCCATGGTGCGCTCGGCTGCGGCGATATCGGGCCGGCGTTCGAGCAGGTCGGAAGGCAGGCCCACGGGCAGCGCGGGCGGTTGCGTCACGAGTGGCTTTTCAGCGATGACTTCGAACGACTCCGGCAACTGGCCGCAAAGCACCGCCAGTGCATGTGTCAGGGCGGTGCGGCGCTGTTCCAGGGCAAGGAGGTCGTTTTCCGCCGAGGCTAGTTCGGTCTGGGCGTTGAGTACGTCGAGCTCGCCGCTCGCGCCGCCCGAGAACCGGATGCGGATCAGCTTGAGTCCCTCCTTGCGTGTGACGACGCCAGCGCGGACGACATGGATCTCGCGGGCGAGTGCGCGCAGGTTAAAATAGGCTTGGGCGACATCGGCTTGCAGGCCCAGCAGGGCGGACTGGTAGAGCGCGTTCGCAGCCTGCGCCTGGGCGCGCGCGCTCTGGTCGAGCCGGCGTACACGGCCCCACAGGTCGACCTCGTAGCTGAGGTCGAGCGGGAGTGAGTAGGAGTCGGTCGTGTAGGCCGAATGGCCCACGCCCGGGGGCACCTGGCGATGGCCGGAGTAGCGCGTGCGGGAGCCGCTGGGGTCGAGCGAGAGCTGGGGAAGGAGGTCCGCGCGGCTGACGTTCGCGAGCGCAAAGGCCTGGTCGCGGCGGGCGGCCGCGGCTTGGAGATTGGGGCTCGCCTTGGCGGCGAGGGTCTCAAGGCGGTCGAGCTCCGGGTCGCGGAAGACCGTCCACCAGTCTCCGCGCGGCAGTGCATCGCGGGGCTCGGCGACCTTCCAGGGGCCTTTCTCTGCATACGCGGCCGCAACCTTCGGTGTCGGCGGCCGGTAATCGGGGCCCACGGCGCAGCCCGCAAGCAGCGCCATGGTCGCAAGGAGGGGAATGCCGGCGCGCGAGGCCCGGCGCCTTGAATTGGGAATCGATGCGCTCATGGCGGTTCAGCGCTTGGCGGCGGCGGGAAGTTCGACCGACACGTGGGCGCCCTCCACCAGGACGTCGCTGGGACTGGCCACCACGAGATCACCGGCGTGCAGGCCTCCCAGTACCTGGATCTGCGAGCCGAAGTCGCGGCCCAGCGTGACCTGCCGGAAATGCACGATGCCCGACGCGTCGACGATCGCCATGAAGGTGCCGGTGGCGCGGACGATCACCGCGTTGGACGGCGCGAGCAGCGGCGGCTGGGCCGTCTCGAGCTTCAGGACAACCTGGCCGAACATTCCGGCGAGCAACTCGCCCTTGGAATTGGGAATCCGGATCTCGGCCAGCAATGTGCGCGTGGTGGGGTCCAGGGCGCCCGCGACGCGCACCACCGTTCCCGGAAACCGGCGCCCGGGAAACTCGTTCACGAGCACGTCGGCGTGCAGTCCCGTGTGCACCGACCGCACGTACGATTGTGGAATCGAGACGTACACGCGCAGGGTGCCGGTGTTGGAGACTCGGAATAGCTCGCGGCCCGAGGAGCCCGAGGTGACCAGCGAGCCCACGTCGACGTTGCGGGCCGAGATGACGCCGTCGAATGGCGCCACGATCGTCTGGTATCCGACAAGCTGGGTCAGGCGGGCGACGTTGGCCTGGGCGGCCTGGAGGTCCGCCTCTCGGGCGTGGTAGGCGGCGACCTTGTCATCCACGTCCTGCCGCGCGACCGCATTGCGCCGGCCGAGGGCCTCCCAGCGAGTGGCGCTGATCCGGGCGAGTTCGAGGTTGGCCTCGGCCTGGGCGAGGGCTGCCTTTGCCTGGTTGAGCTCCTGGTCGACTTCCGGCCCGTCGATGACCGCGAGCGGTTGACCTGCCTTCACGTGGTCGCCGAGGTCGGCTAGCAGCTTGCCCAGGTAACCGCTGGTCCGCGCATACACGGGCACGTCCTCGACGGCCTCGAGGCTCGCCGGGAGGGAGAGTTCCGTCGCGGCGGGCGCCCGTCGCGCGGGTACCACGGAGACCGTCGGATGCGACGAGTGCCGCACGGTTGCGGCAAGCACCGCGTCGTTTTCGAGGCGCGGGCGTATTCCCGCGAAGTACACGAGGGCGCCTGCGCCGATGAGCGCGGCAAGCAGGACGAGTCGGGTGGAAGGCTTCATGGAGTCGGAAGTCGATTCGTGGATACGAGATGGTTCACTGGCCGTGCAGGTGTTTCGCCTCGGTCAGCTCCTCGTCAATGGTCTCGTCGGGCCGATGAGCGGCCTTCTTGCGGAGGGTCGCATAGACTACGGGCACGAGGAATAGGGTGGCGACCGTGGCGAAGAGCAGTCCGCCGATGACCGCGCGCCCCAGCGGGGCGTTCTGTTCGCCGCCCTCGCCGAGACCAAGCGCCATCGGGAGCATGCCGATGATCATCGCCAGGGCGGTCATCAGCACGGGACGCAGGCGCGTGTTTCCGGCAGCCAGCGCGGCCCCGCGGGCATCCTTGCCTTCCTTCCGTTGGTCGTTGGCGAACGTCACCACCAGGATCGAGTTCGCCGTCGCCACGCCAATGCTCATGATCGCGCCCATCAGCGAGGGCACGTTCAGCGTCGTTCGCGTGAGGAACAACATCCAGATGATGCCGCTGATCGCACCGACCAGGGCCATGATGATGATGAAGGGGTCGAGCCAGGACTGGAAGTTCACGACCATCAGGAGGTACACCAACACGATCGCGAACAGCACGCCCACGCCCAGGTCGATGAACGAGGTGCGCATGCTCTGCACCTGGCCGCGCACCTTGATGTACGATCCGCGGGGCAGCCTGGCGTTTTCAGCCTTCACGATCCGGTCCACCGCCGACGCGACGCTGCCGAGGTCGGTTCGGTCGACATTCGCATACACGTCGTACACCGGTTGCACGTCGTAGTGGCTGACCACAGCCTGGGTCGAGGTCAGATGAACCTGCGCCACGTTGCTGAGAAGCTGCGGCGTACCGTTGCGGCCGGCGTCCGAGACCGGCGTGGCCTTGAGCGCCTCGATCGAGTTGACCTTGTACTGCGGCACCTGCGTCACGACTGAGTATTGCACTCCGTTCTGCGGACTGAGCCAGAAATTGGGCGCGGTCTGACCCGAACCGGACAGCGAGATGAGCAGGTTGCTCGCAACGTCCCGTTCGGTGAGTCCGAGCTCGGCGGCCCGGCTGCGGTCCACGTCGACTTTCAACGCCGGGGCGTCGACCACCTGGAAGATGTGCACATCCACGGCTCCGGGCACCTGCGACAGCTTCTGGGTGATGTCCTGCGCGATCGAATAGTTCGCGGCGGCTGCGCGACCGGTCACCTGGATGTCGATCGGGGCGGGCAGGCCGAAGTTGAGGATCTGGCTGACGATGTCGGCGGACTGCGCGAAGAACGTGCAGTCCGGGAACTCCCGGTTGAGGCGGGCACGCAATTCGCGCACGTAACGGGCGGTGGGGCCGTGCTTCTTCGGGTTGAGCGAGACAAGGATCTCGCCGTCCGCGGCGCTGACGGTCGCCGAGTCTCCGAAGGCAAGGTTGATGCCGCTGTTGGGAAGGCCGATGTTGTCGAGGATTGCGCCGAGCTCATCCTTCGGGATCACCTGCCGGATGACGTTCTCGACCCGGGCGAAGATCTGTTCGGTTTCCTCGATGCGCGTGCCCGGAGGAGCGCTGACGTGGAGCCGGAACTGGCCCGCGTCGACTGCCGGGAAGAAGTCCTGGCCGAGGAAAGGGACCAGGCATAGGGTCAGCGCCGCAAACCCGAAGCAGGCGAGGGCCACGCCGCCGCGGTGGTCGAGCGCCCAGTCGAGCGCCCGCGTGTAGGCCGCCTTGAAGCGCTCGAAGTGCCGGTTGAACCGGACGTGTATCCGCCAGAACAGGTCGCCCTTCGGCTGAGGTTTGCCGTCGACCGGATGATCGTGGAGCACCGGCTGCCCCTGCAGCAGGTAGTGGACGAAGGTCGGCGCGACCGTTCGCGAGAGGAAATACGAGGCCAGCATCGCGAAAATCACCGACATCGCGAGCGGGCTGAACAGGTAGTGCGCCGTGCCCTCCAGGAAGAACACCGGCACAAACACCACGCAGATACACAGCGTCGAGACGAAAGCCGGCACCGCGATCTGCTGCGCGCCGTCGAGGATCGCCTCGATCAGCGTCTTCCCCATCGCATGGTTGCGGTCGATGTTCTCGATCGTGACCGTCGCGTCGTCCACCAGGATGCCCACGGCCAGCGCGAAGCCGCCCAGGGTCATCACGTTGATCGTCTGGCCGAACACCGCCAGCCCCAGGATCGCGCAGAAGATCGACAGCGGTATCGAAAGGGCCACGACAAGGGTCGTGCGCCACGTTCCCAGGAACAGCAGGATCATCAGCGCCGTCAGCAGGGCGGCTATCACGGCCTCGCGCACGACGCCCTCGAGGGCGGCCCTCACGAACACGGATTGGTCAAACTGCGGCGTCAGCTGCAGCGCCTTCGGGAGGGTGGAGCGCACGCGGGGCAGCACGGCCTTGATCCGGCGGATGACGTCGAGCGTGGAGGCGCCGCCGCTCTTGAGGATCGTCAGCAGCGCGCCGCGTGTGCCGTCCTGGCGGACGATGTTCGTCTGCGGCAGGAATCCGTCGCGCACCTGCGCCACGTCCCGGATGTAGACGAGGGTGCCGTTGACCTTGCGGATTGGCAGGTCGCCCAGGTCCTCGGGACGCGCCGGACCGCCGTTGAGCAGGATGCCGTACTCCCGGCGACCGATCTTCGCCGTGCCGGAGGGCAGGGTGAGGTTTTGCGCGTTGATGGCATTGCTCACGTCCGCGGGCGTGAGGCCGTACTGCTGGAGTTTCGCCGGATCGATGTCGACCTGGATGCTCCGGACCTTGCCGCCCGTGGGCAGCGGAATCGAAGCACCCTGCACCGTCGCAAGCTGGGTGCGGACAAAGTTGAGGCCCAAGTCATAGAGCTGCTGCTCCGGCAAAGTGGTCGAGCCGAGGCCGAGCTGAAGGATCGGCACATTGGACGCGCTGTACCGGATCACCAGCGGTGGCGTGGTGCCGGGCGGGAGCACGCGCAGGATCGTCTGGTTGACCGCCGTCACCTGGGCCACCGCCGCATCCACGCTGGCGCCGGGGTGGAAATACACGCGGATCAGCCCGATGCCGTTGAGAGATTCCGACTCAATGTGATCGATGTCGTTCACCGTCGTCGTCATCGCGCGTTCGCTGATCGTCACGATGCGCTTCTCCATTTCGGAGGGCGTCAGTCCGTTGTAGGACCAGATCACCGACACGACAGGGATGTCGATCGACGGGAAGATGTCTTTCGCCATTCGCAGGGCCGTGACGAGGCCCAGGATGACGATCAACAGTGCCATCACCGTGAACGTGTACGGTTTCTTGAGTGCGAGTTTGACGATCCACATGTGAAGCCGGGAAGACGATTGCGGAGCCCTGCGGTTGCGCGAAAAGGCCGGGAACGATCGTTGAAAGCATCCGAAAATCAACTCGATGTGCATCCGCAGAGCACCGTTTGGAGCCTGTGGTCGATGTAAATCCCAGTAACTGCTGGGATTAAACCCGGCTCAAATGTGCGAGCGGAACGCTCGGGATAAGGCCCGTGTGGAGCCGGGACCTTGCCCGAGCCCGACGGACATGCGTGGGCCCGCCAGCTGCGCTGCGCCGAGAGCCTTTGCTTCGTTTTTGAGTTTCCTTGTCCGCCCGGGGAGGTCCCCAGGCTCGGTTCAGCTTAGGGTCTTGCAAGGCCCCGGGGCAGGTGATCTCTCAACCGCGCGAACCCCTCCCCGCGAGCGCACGGGCATCCTGCCCGGCGAGGTTCTCATTTCCCCCAAATGACACTGCACGCCGTCGATATCGCGATCATCGTCGCGTATTTCATCCTCTCGATCCTGGTCGGTTTCTGGGTCGCCAAGCGAGGCGCCAAGGATCTCGACTCCTACTTCCTCGGGAGCAAATCCCTTCCCTGGTACATCCTCGGCATCTCGGACGCGTCCGGCATGTTCGACATCACCGGCACCATGTGGCTGGTGTACATCTTGTTCGTGTACG
>JAJXYI010000400.1 GCA_021780625.1 bacterium
TTTCGCTCACATGGCGGATCGCCACCACCCACCAGGCTTCAGGGTAGCGCAGCATGAAGCCCGTGATCACAAGCGCGGCGAAGCTCAACACGAGGGTCGCGTGCTGCAGCCGCTCCTCGACGGTCATGCGCAGGTACAGCCGGTGGGCCACCGGCTCCTCGGCGACCAGGCCCTTCTGGATCGCGAGCTTGCGGCGGATCTTCTTCAGGAAATCGAGCGCGTTGTGCAGCGCCATCGTGCCGATCACCACGAAGATCAGCCACACGTAGAGCGTGGACACCCAGTAGAGCACCGGATCCTGGCGCCGGCTGTCGGGGCTCGCGTGAACGGCGCCCACGGCGAAACGCGTATTGGCGCCGGGATGACAGCGTCCGCAGGTTTGCGCGAGTCGCGCCTTGTTCACCGGAGACAGCGGATCCTTGTCGGACCGGATGTCGTGCGCGCCGTGGCAGGAGGCGCAGTTCACGACCACCACGGCCCCGCCCCGCATCGAAAGCCCGTGGTAGCTGTCCGCGAAGGTTTCGAAACGGTTCACGGAGAAGCCGTACTTTTTCGAGAGTCGAAGCGAGGCATGGCAGGAGGCGCAGACCTGCTGGGAGACGTTTTTCGCGTAGACCGGGGAGGCCGGATCGCTCGGCGCCTTGATGTCGTGTTCACCGTGGCAGCGTGTGCACGACGGCGAGTCCAGGTTGCCCTTGGCCAGGGCCGTGGCGTGTACGCTCTGTTTGAAGGCGTCGGCCTCCTTGGCGTGGCAGCGCCCGCAGGTTGACGCGACGTTCTGGAGATTGACCTTCGAGTTCGCGGTCATTGCCGGGTTCGTCTCATGGCTGCCGTGGCAATCGACGCAGGTGGCGGCCTCGGCATTGCCCTTGGCCAGCGCGGCGCCGTGGACGCTTCGGTCGAACGACACGACGAAGCGGCGCCCGAGCACGGTCTGGCGCGCGACCGCCTCGCGCTCCGCGTGGCACGACTCGCACAGTTTCGTCTGGGCGAGCTTGAGCGCGATGGTGGGGGGCTGGCCGGCCTTGCCGACAATCGCGGTGGCATGACACGACAGGCAGGTAGGCTGATCCGTGGGGCGGACGCCCGGCTGCATGGTGCGCCGACCGTGGGCCGATGCGAGGAACTGGCCCTTTTCCCGCTGGTGGCATTGCCCGCAGGTTTCGGCCTGACGCGCAGGCGCGAACGGCGAGGCGGCCGACTTGCGGCTGGAAATCGCGTGCGTCCCATGGCAGGCCGTGCAGGTCGTGTCCGGACCCTTGGGCAGCGGGTCGAGCGCGAGACGCGGGTGGAACGGGTGGGTCTTGCCGAGCTGGTCGTGGCAGCCGGTGCAGTCGACCGGCTTGATCGGCGACGCATGCGGCGATTTGTCGGGATCGAATCCCTCGTGGCAATCCGTGCAGGCGAGCGAGCTGTGCACCGAGCCCTTCAGCGCCGCGGGATTCACCGCGAGCGAGACCTTCCGGCCACCGCGCATCGTGGTGAGCGTCGGATCGTCGTGACAGTCCAGGCACGCGGCATTGGGATCGTTTGCCGGGGCTTCAGCTGCTCGCACGGTCGACCGCGCAATGCTGAAAATCAGGACGAGCGCTCCCATGGCGAGGAGTGCGATGGCTAGGGTTCGGGGTGACTTCCGCGTCGCTGGGTGCGCAGAAGGGCGGGCTGTGGGGTGATCAGCCATGCACTTCTTATCCGGCCATGAATTTTGAGCGTAAAGGCCCGAAGCTGTGCACTTATTGGCAACCTCTGACCCTCTAATGGCGTGGCCTTGAATGCCCGGGATTCGGGTGCCAAGGGAGAGCCTTCACCCGCCCCAACCCCGTCCAGCGATGAACCTATCCGGTCTTCTTCGGAGGCTGCTGCCAGTGGTGGCCTGTTTGGTCGCCCTGACGGCGGTCAGTGCCGCCCATGCCGATGACGCAATCTCCAACTCCGATTGCCTCGATTGCCATCAGGCGCCCGACAAACCGCCCGCGCCAAAACCCGGCAAGGCCAAGCCCGACAACGTCGAGATCATCCATCCCGCCGCCTTCGCTCGGTCCGTCCACGGAAAGTTGAAGTGCACGGACTGCCACAGCGGCATCACCGACATCCCGCACGACGACAAGCTGCCGCCGCCCCAGTGCGCGTCGTGTCATGCAAAAGAGTCCAAGCAGTATGCGACGAGCATCCACGGGATGAGCCACACGATGGGCACCTCCGAGGCGGCAACCTGCGCGTCCTGCCATGGCTCCCACGAGATCATGCCGGTGACCGATCGCTCGTCTCCGGTTTACAAGCTCAACATCGCGGCGACCTGCGCCAAGTGCCATAGCGACAAGGCGCTCACCACCGCGTACCGCATAGGCAAGCCGCAGGCGCCGGCCCAGTACGCCGACAGCATCCACGGCAAGGCCCTGCTTGAGAAGGGTCTCATCGTCGCACCCTCGTGCAACGACTGCCATGGCACGCACGACATCAAGCGCAGCGTCGACCTCGATTCGCACACCAACCACCGCAACATCGCCGTCGCCTGCGGACGCTGCCACGTCGGCGTCGAGGAGGTGTATGACCAGAGCGTGCACGGCCAGCTGCTCGCCAAGGGCGATAAGCGCGGTCCTGTCTGCTCCGATTGCCACACCGCGCACCAGATCGAGACCCCGGCGGCGGCCAACTTCAAGGCCCTCAGCGACGAACGCTGTGGCAGCTGTCACCAGGACCGTCTCGTGCACTACCGCGACACCTACCACGGCAAGGCGATGGCGCTGGGCCGGCCGAACGTGGCGCCCGAGGTCGCCGCGTGTTACGACTGCCACGGTTATCACGACGTCTTCCCGGTTTCCGATCCGCGGTCGCGCCTCTCCAAACAGCGCATCCTCTCGACCTGCCAGAAATGCCATCCGGGCGTCGGTCCGAAATTCACCGAGTACAAGCCCCACGCCAACCCGCTCGACGGCACGAATTATCCGATCCTGCACCGGGTGTTCATGTTCATGACGCTCCTGCTGATCGGCGTCTTCCTGTTCTTCGGCGCGCACACGCTGCTATGGCTCGTGCGCTCGATCTACCTCTACGTCACCGACTCGAAGACTTTTCGCGAGGCCAAGGTGCATTCGCAGGTCGACGACGTGCAGTACACCCGCTTCACGCCCTTCGAACGCTTCCTGCACCTGCTCGTGGTCTCGAGCTTCCTGCTGCTGGTCGTGACGGGCATGCCCCTGAAGTTCTATTACACCGACTGGGCGAAGGCCATCTTCCGGGTCATCGGCGGCCCCGACGTCGCCCGCACGCTGCACCACCTCGGCGCGATCATCACGTTCGCGTACTTTTTCCTGCACGTCGTCGATTTGCTGGCGACCATGTGGCGAAACCGTCGCGCGATCCGGAATCCGGATACACACCGCATCGAGCTGCGCCGGATCTGGGGCGTGTGCTTCGGACCCGACTCAATGGTGCCCTCGCTGCAGGACTGGCGCGATTTCGTCGACCACCAGAAATGGTTCTTCGGCAAGGCGGCCAAGCCGCAGTTTGACCGCTGGACCTACTGGGAGCGGTTTGACTACTTCGCGGTGTTCTGGGGCATCTTCGCGATCGGCGTGTCGGGCCTCGTGATGTGGTTCCCTGCCTTTTTCACGCGGTTCATGCCGGGCTGGGTCATCAACATCGCCCTGATCGTGCACTCCGACGAGGCGCTGCTCGCCGCGGGCTTCATCTTCACCTTCCACTTCTTCAACACGCACTTCCGGCTGGAGAAGTTCCCGATGGACACCGTCATCTTTTCGGGCCGGATCTCGCGCACGGAGATGCTGCATGAGCGCAAGCGCTGGTACGACCGTCTGGTGGCGGCGGGCAAACTCGACGAACACCGGGTTCGCGACGACTGGGAAGGGCGCAAGAAGATCGCCCGCGCCTTCGGCTTCATGTTCTTCGGCTTGGGACTGATCCTGCTTGCCCTGATCGTTTACGCGATGGCATCCCGGCTCTGGCACGGGTGAGGGCCCGGCCGGCCCCCCCCCGCGGGCCGGTCGCGTTTCGGTCGATGCCGGGTTGCACTTTGGCCAAAGGTTTCCAGCCTTTGGCCTCAACCCGCTTCACCATGAGCCAGCTCTCATCCCCTTACGTCTGGAAGTTCTTCCGCATCGGCGGACTCGATCAGGTCGCCATCGAATCCGGTGAAGACCTGCGCCGACTCGCCCAGCTGGATCCCAAGCTTTGGGTCGCCCTCAGCTGCCCTGCCAAGGGGCTTGAGCTCGACGAGAAGTCGCTGGCCTTCGTGGACTCCGACGGCGACGGCCGCATCCGAGTTCCGGAGCTGCTGGCGGCGGTGGAGTGGATCTGCTCGAAGCTGAAGGATCCGGGTGTGATCCTGAAGCCGGGCGAGTCGCTCGCGTTGTCGGATATCAACGACGCCGACCCCGAGGGGAAGGTCATGCTGGCCTCTGCGCGCCGCATTCTGGCCGGGGTGGGGAAGTCGGACTCTGGTGAAATCTCGGTGACACAGGCGGTCGGTGCGGCGGGGGTCCTCGCCACGGGACGTTTCAACGGAGACGGCATCATCGTCGAGGGAGCGGCCGAGGATGCGTTCGTCGACGGCGTGATTGCTGATGCGGTGAAAACGACCGGCGGCGAGGCCGATCGCTCGGGAAAGCAGGGGCTTTCGGCGGCAGGCCTGGATCTGTTTTTCGCGAAGCTCACCGCCTACAGCGACTGGTTGAAGCGTGATGTCGGCCCGGAACTCTCGCCGTTCGGGGAAAAGACGCCGGCCGCCGCTGCGGCGGTCGAGGCCGTCCACGCCAAGGTCGACGACTATTTTGCGCGTTGTCGGCTCGCGGCCTACGACGCCCGTGCGCGGGCGGTGCTCGAGGGGCCCGAGGCGGCCTATGTCGCGATCGCCGATAAGGTCATCGCCCTGGACGCGCCCGAAATCGCCTCGCTCCCGCTCGCCCGCATTGAGCCGGGGGCACCCCTGCCCCTGGAGGGCGCCGTGAATCCCGCCTGGGCAGCCCCGCTGCGTACGCTCCGAACCGACGCCGTCGAGCTCGCGCTCGGCCGCGCCGCGGCCGCGATCACGGAGGAGGAGTGGACCTCCCTGAAGGCGCGCCTCGAGTCCCACGCAGCGTGGGCTGCTGCGCGCCCGGATGCCGGAATTGCGGCCCTCGGCGAGGAGCGGACGGCCGTTATTCTCGCCTCCGATGCGCGCGCCCGAATCGCGGCGCTGATCGAGCGCGATCGTGAGGCGGGGCCCGAGTACGATTCCGTCGCCGCCGTCGAGCGGCTGCTCCGCTACCGCCGCGACCTCGGGCCGCTGCTGAGGAATTTCATCAATTTCTTCGATTTCTATTCCCGCGATTCCTACTCGGCCTTCCAGGCGGGTACGCTGTACCTCGACAGCCGCGCGACCGAGCTGTGCATCCGGGTCGACAACCTGGCCGCACATTCTGCGTTGGCTCCGATGAGCAAGGCCTATGTCGCCTACGTCAACTGCCGCAGGCCCGGCGGGCTCACGCTGTCGATCGCCGCCTGTTTCACCCAGGGTGACAGCGACTTCCTTTTTGCCGGCCGCAACGGCGTGTTCTACGACCGCCAGGGTCAGGATTGGGATGCCACCATCGTCAAGGTCGTGGACAATCCGATCAGCATTGGCCAGGCCTTCTGGTCGCCGTACAAGCGCGTGCTGCGCTTCGTCGAGGAACAGGTGGCCCGCCGCGCGGCGGAGGCTGACGCGGCTGCGGAAAAAGGGCTTCAGGACACCGCGAGCGCGACGATGCAGCCTGCTGCGGCGGGTGCACCCGCCGCGAAGGCGGCTTCCAAGTTCGACGTCGGCACGGTCGCCGCCTTGGGCGTCGCAGTCGGCGGCATCACCGCTGCGCTTGGCGGTCTGTTGAACGCGTTCTTCGGGCTCAAGCTCTGGATGCCCCTGGGCGTCGTCGCGGTGGTCCTCCTCATCTCCGGCCCATCGATGATCATCGCCTGGCTCAAGCTTCGGCAGCGCAATCTTGGTCCGCTCCTTGAGGCGAACGGCTGGGCGATCAACGGCCGCGTGATGATCAACATTCCCTTTGGCTCGGCGCTCACCGAGTGCGCGGTGCTGCCGCCTTCTGCGCGCCGGTCGCTGGCCGATCCCTATGAGGACCCGTCGGCCGGCCGCGCCAAACGGAGTCTGTACGTATTTTTCGTGACGCTGCTGCTCGCCGCCGCGGGTATTTCGTACCTCGTCGGCTCCTGGCCGTTCAAGCAGGCCGCGCTGAAGTCCTTCCGCGTCGCAACTCCGGCCGTCGCTCCCGCGACGCCTTCGAAGGCCCCTGCGAAGGCGCCCGCGAAACACTGACCCCGCCGCCGCCTAGCCGCGCGCGGCGGCACGCCTGAGGCGATCGTTGATCGCGTCGGCGATTCCCGTGCCGCGCACGAGCTCCGCGTGGATTCGCCTGAAACCGCAGGCGTCGAGCTCGCGAAGGCATGCAAAGAGCCGCCGCGCCGCGGCCGGCAGCTGGCCGCGCGCATCGAGCCAGAACACGTTGTCCGGGGTGCGTCCTCCCGCGGGTTTGCCTGCGAGGAGCCAGGCTTCGTCCGCCGTCGAGCGACGCCACGCGCGCTCGGAGATGCGGTCATGCAGGACGACCGGAGTGCGCGGGCTGTAGTGGCGCTTGAGAAGACCCGGTGCGACCTGGGGAACAGCGCCGCCGGTCCGAGGACGTTTTGCCGCGACCGGCCTGCCGAGCGCGGCTGCGATCTGCTCGCGGGTCACCGCGCCCGGCCTGAGAATGCGCGGGTGCCGCGGATCGCGGAGGTCGACGATCGTCGACTCCAGCCCTATCCGGCAGGCGCCGCCGTCGAGAATATGATCGATCCGCCCGCCCAGGCCCTCGGCGACGTGGGCGGCGCTCGTCGGACTCACGTAACCGAATGGATTCGCGCTCGGCGCGGCAAGGGGGAGGCCGCAGCGCTTGAGAAGCCTGCGAAACAGACGGTGTGCCGGCATGCGAATGGCGACGCTGGGCAGACCCGAGGTCACGATGTCGGGCACCACGTCGCGCTTCGGAAGGACCATCGTGAGCGGTCCAGGCCAGAACTCCTCGGCGAGCCGGCGCGCGGCGTCGTTCGGCAGGGCGAGTGTCTCCAGCTGGCTCCAGTCGTGGACATGGACGATCAGGGGATCGGCGGTGGGCCTGCCCTTGGCGCGAAAGATCGAGCGACAGGCGCGGGGATCGAGTGCGTTGGCGGCGAGCCCGTAAACGGTCTCGGTGGGAATCGC